>VGSF01000162.1 GCA_016875165.1 Deltaproteobacteria bacterium | reverse complement strand
CATAACGGGCCACGGCTTGCATCAGCCTTGTCTTTCCCGATCCGGAGGGCCCGTAAAGAACGACGATCCTGGAATCGGGGAAATTTTCCGAAGTCATGTTCCATTCATCCGGGAGGGGTGAGCGGTTCGTTTTGGGGGACGTTGCGTTTTGGGGGACGTTGTTTAATTCTTTCACTTTTCATTTCTTACCGTAATAAGGTGAAAGTTGAAGCCTCAAAGGTCAAAGCTGAAAACTCAAAGAAACTTCGGTCGCTGGTCACTAAATATTTAATCATGCTTTAATATAAGAACTCAATCCGGTTGACCATTTCCTCAGGCAAAAATTTTCAGCATAGACGGCTAATCGCCTGATGTCAATGGGGTCAAATCTTCATTGTTGACATTCCACAAATACAAAGTCATCGCGTCAAAAGAAACGTCATATGGTCGAAAAAACGTCATAAGAAAGTCTTTGTGTCATTGCGTCGAATCGCAGAGCGCATAGCGTCATCATTATAGTCATTCAATAGTTATTTATTTCAACAAAGTTTCTATTTCATTATCAGAAAAACCGAATTGTCTGAAAATACGAAGCACATATGGTGGAGATAACTCTTTGGCCCCCATATCAATAGGAACCACTCTTTTCTTTCCTTCATGATAACGGAAATATAATGTGTGATCACCCTTACCTTCTCTATAATAGGTACACCCGCCACGTTCTAAAATGCGAATCAACTCTTTTGGTTTAAAAGAAGGAATATTTTTAGGCATGCACTGCCCTTAGTTCATACTCCTCTGAAACCGGCTCTTTCCCCTCGACTGTAAGGAATTCATGTAATTCCTTGATAGGAATTGGTGCATTATAGATATCTGTATCCTTTTTATATTCGTCTTCAAAAGATTCGATGGATTCCTTCAGTTTCTTTATTGCTTTGCCTTTAGTATCTCCCTGGCCTACCAGTCCGTTTTCCAGACATAAAGCAACCCAGTAATTTCCACTTTTCCTTAACACCATTGTATAAAAATCCATATTTCTTTTATCCTCCTTTTCTTCTAATTTACCATTATTGCATATCTATTATTAAAGAACAGGGGGACGTTGGTTCAAATGCAACTTACGGGAACTGAGTTTTTACCATAAGACGTTGACAAGACCAGAGTCCCTTATCTTCTTGTCTTTAGTTATTATTTTTGCTCTTCTTTCGTCATCGGGGTCGGACCAAGCCAACTTTTTGAAATCATGTGTTTTATGTGTGAAAAATGGCCTATTTTAGGGCTTAAAGTGCCCATTTTACCCCCAAAATTGAGCCTTTAAGGAAATGGTCAGAAAAATCAAGCAAACCGGCAGACCGATTTTTGGGGGACGTTGCTTAATTCTTTCACTTCTCATTTCTTAATGTGAGGCGGAAGGCCATAAAAAACAGGTCATAGGTTATAGGCAAAGACAGAAAATCTCTCATCCATACTTACACGAGAACCGCTTTAACTTCAATTGCTTCTTGGGAAACAACTTCATCATTTAATCTCTGCTTTCACTTACTCGATAGCCTGTCCTGTGACTCTCGGTATCGGCCCGGTGCGCTGAAAGGTCGGCAGCAACGGCATCGATCTTCTTTGATAATTTGGCGTCCACCTCAGTAATACTCTGTTCAACGCGGTCGAGCCTGTGATCAACGCGGTCAAGCCTCTGTTCAACGCGGTCAATCTTTTGTTCAAGCCTACTCTCGACGCGATCCAGCTTTTCGGACAACATTTGGTGCCCTTCGGCAACGATATCCAGCTTATGCTGAAAATCCTCCGACAAGATACCGATATGATGCTTAAAAACTTCTTCGATTTTTTTAATTTCTTTTTCGTCCATAAGGTTGTCTCCTCGCTCTGGGTCAAAGCGTCAATGGGTCATTAGGTTATTAAGAAACTTTTGGGGGACGTTGCTCAATTCCTTCAATTCTCATTTCTTACCGTGAGGCGTAAGGGGATAATAAAAACAAAGGTACAAGGTCCAAGGTGTAAGGCAAGTATTTTCTTGGATCATTCGAGCATTAACTCATTGAGTTATTAAATATTGGCATCGTTGAGATTTTATGCAGTATGAATCCATTTTGCCCGCTTTTCCGAAAGAATAACAAGATAATTCTTAAATTGATCAGCTTTGTGTAGACGAAGAAATGGCAAGAGAAGATTTAATACGTTTTCAGAAGTTGTTGGATCAACTTTTAATCGAATGACTCCTGGATGTTGGTTAAGTGGCAATATTACCCAGTCACCGAAATGTTCATCAAGCGTGATGAGAATTCGATTCTCGGAGATTGCCCCTTGCAGAATTTGCTGGTCATCCGCTCTGGCACTACCCGTTTCCGAAGCACGTAATACATCATAACCATGGTTACGTAATGCTTGAGCCACATCCAAGCCGAACATTTGATCCAGATATAGCTTGTAAGGATCAGGCATTTAAAGCTTTAAGGTCGGTGTGTTCTAGTGATGCGCGTGCATACAACAGGGCGGCTTGAATATCTTCATTTGTTAACTCCGGATAGTTCCCGAGAATTTTCTCCCATGGCTCTCCCCCTGCTATGTGCTCAAGTATTACAGTCACCGGAATTCTCGTTCCCTTGATCACAGGCTTCCCGTTACATACTCTTGGGTCAAGTTCAATTCTTTCAAACGGAATCATCTTTTCCACCTCATATTTCCCATTTTTTTTGAATTATATCATAAAATTCAATTTGCCAATTTGGGTCGGACCACGCCAACCAATTGATATTACACAACAAAGATTTCAAAAATAGCCTATTTTAGCCCTTAAAACCACCTTTTTGACCCCAAAATGGGCATTCTAAGAAAAACGGGGTAAGGCATTGTAGGGTCAGGCTTGACAAATTGACATATGTTGAAGGCGCTGGCATATAGACAACTGGGTCAAACCGGGGTCGGGCCAAGTTATCTGCTTGATTATTCTGGGTTAAAGTTCCAAAGATAGGTGTTTTTAAGCCCTATATCTTCGTTTTTGACCCCAAAATGCTCTCCATAAAGCGCTGAGGGATCTCTAAGCTGATAGATGTCTCCTGGCTCCTTGGCCTTTCTGCCTTTGGCAAGAGCGCCGAAAGCAGACTTTACATGCTCAACGAACCCTTTACCTTTACTGCCAACAGCAATACCCTTGGTCCATTTGTCGTCACGGATGTTATTTCCGTTGCCCAAATACTTCTCCACCCAGCCCTGGTGATTGCTCTACGATTTCATAATGCGTACCCGCTGGAGTTGAATAGGAAAAAACTAAAAAGCAAAGAGCAAATGGTGAAAGCGACGTAGCTCATGGCTCGTAGTGAATAACAAAAAAAGACTATAATGAAAAGCAGTTATTGAGTAATTGGGTTATTGGGTCAAATTCAATTGCGGAATGCGGATTGCTGATTGAGAAACAATTTGACTCAACTAAATCCGATGTTTCCCCCCACCAGGCAAGCCTTAATTGTCAGGCTTAATCGCAATTGTTTTGGCTAATTAAACACTGACTCTAATTCAATTTTTCCAATCCGCAATAAAGTCTCGGGTATCCTTTTCCTTTCGTTTCAGGGAACTCAGTGCTTCAGGTTACCTCTCCCACCTCCCTCCAGCTACGTGGGCGAATTGCCGAACTTCCACGGTCGGCCTTTAACCGACAAGTCACACATTCTGATTTTGAATTTTGGCTTCAAAATCTTATTCAATTTCATAGCCTGGGCTAATGGTTATCTCTTTGATATAAACGAAATGTTTCCTATTCCTTGTTAAAAGCGCAAGGTTTTTTGACCACGCTGTAGCTGCAATGATATAGTCGGCTATCCGCTCTGGTCTTTCTCCGTATTTTTTCAATAAAGAAAAATACTTCTTATTGATGTCATCATCGATCCTAAGCACCTTGATCCGAGATAATAGATTAATCACTCTTTTCCTCTCAGATTCTCTGAGTCCGCCTTTTGAGAGTAGCTCTTTCTTGCTAAGTATCGAACAATACATATCTATATCCTTCGCTCTAAATAAGTCTTTCGCCACTTTTACTCCCCTAAGTGAGTCGATAAGTATATCGGTATCTATTAAAAGTTTGATTTTTGCCATTCAATAAGCTCTTGGATAAATTTTCTCCCTGACTTAATTTTTCCCCCCTCCTCAGCCCTGATCTTTTTAATATACTCAGCGCTATCTATTACCTGCATATATGTAAATCCTTCCTTTTTTGCCCTTAAAAATCGAGCAAAATCAATTATCTCTCTTAATTGGCCATGCGGTAACCCTTTAGACAAATTTACGATCTCTTTTCTAAAATTCACCTCAACACTCATAATTGCCCCCTTCTTAAATATTATGTGCAAAATTTATTTTAGCATATAATGATCAATAAATGAATGTGAACTTTGGGAACGTTGTTGACTATGCTACGGGGGGCACGGAGGTCAAGTCTTTATCCTTGACATTTTTCGACAAAGACATCCTCGCCGGCGAGTAAAGATTGCTTTACGATTTCATAGTGGGTAGCCGCTGGAGTTGAAATCGCTACGGCCTTTATATCCGGATTCTTTAATATCTCATCGAGCGAAGTCGTGAAATGCAATCCCGGAAATCCTTTCTTCCTTTCAGCGACAATCCCTGGGTTGAAATCACAGGCCGTATGGAGAACTCCAAGGTCATGAAGATTACGGAGAATATTTTTCCCCCAATACCCAAGTCCAATCATTCCAATAAATTCTTTTTGAATTTCCATCAACGCTCCTAATTATTTTGGGGACGTTGTCAGGTCATCGGTCATCGGGGGGAATCGGGGTCGGACCAAGTCAACTCTTTGAAATCATGTGTTTTATGTGTGAAAAATGGCCTATTTTAGGGCTTAAAGTGCCCATTTTACCCCCAAAATTGAGCCTTTAAGGAAATGGTCAGAAAAAGCAAGCAAACCGGCAGGCCGATTTTTGGGGGACGTTGCTTAATTCTTTCACTTCTCATTTCTTAATGTGAGGCAGAAGGCCATAAAAAACAGGTCATAGGTTATAGGCAAAGACAGAAAATCTCTCATCCATAATTACACGAGAACCGCTTTAACTTCAATTGCTTCTTGTAAAATACCTTCATCATTTAATCTCTGCTTTCGCTTATCCGATAACCTGTCCTGTGCCCTTCGGTATCGGCCCGGTGGGCGGCGAGGTCGGCAGCCACGGCATCGATCTTTTGAACAAGCTCATCACGTACACCATCGATCTTCCGGTTCAGGTTTTCCTCTACACTGTCGATCTTCCGGTTTAGATTGGATTCGACGCTGTTGATCTTTTGGTTTAGATTGGCATCGACGCCATCAATTTTCTTATTCAGGGTCTCCACCTTAAAATCCACTAAGTTGATTTTCTCACACAATTCCTCACGGGTGTCCCGGATCTCTTGGCGAAGAGTGTCGTGGCCCTCCAGAACCAGATCAAACTTCCCCCGAATATCTTCCAGCAGGATCTCCAGATGGTCCTTATCCATGTTTCACCTCTGATTGGGGGCCAAATCTTTATTCTTGCCTTTACCGTCGGGAACGTTGAATTCGTTAAACGCGTAAATGAGTATAGGCAAAAATGCGAAGATGCGTCAATGCGAAAAAAAAGGCACTTGGGGTCTGGCATAAGTAATTACGTTATGGTAGACGTAGCTTCGTTAATTCTTGACCGGGGTGGGGTCGGGCCAAGCTATCTGCTTGATTATTCTGGATTAAAGTTCCAAAAATAGGTGTTTTTAAGCCCTATATCTTCGTTTTTGACCCCAAAATGCTCTCCATAAAGCGCTGAGGGATCTCTAAGCTGATAGATGTCTCCTGGCTCCTTGGCCTTTCTGCCTTTGGCAAGAGCGCCGAAAGCAGACTTTACATGCTCAACGAACCCTTTACCTTTACTGCCAACAGCAATACCCTTGGTCCATTTGTCGTCACGGATGTTATTTCCGTTGCCCAAATACTTCTCCACCCAGCCCTGGGAGTATTTTGGGGACGTTGTTTCCTACGTTGCATAACTTACGCAAGCCGTCAAGCCGAAAAGCCAACAAGCTGTTTTGGGGGACGTTGCTCAATTCCTTCAATGCTCATTTCATGCCGTCAGGCGTAAGGTGATAATAAAAACAAAGGTGCAAGGTAATAGGAAAAAACAGATAGCAGGGCGCATACTCATAGGTAATAGGTTATGGGTTATGAAAAGCAGCCATTTCCCCCGTTAAACAACCGATTCCAATTCTATTTTATCAATTCTTGACATAACTTTTGGTCGAATTTCCTTTTATGTATAATGCCTTACCACCTTCAGCCTTTATATTTTTTCCCAATCTGAGATTGAATTCCTTCAATTCTTGATCGAATTCTGGCAAAAGGACCACCTCTGTATCCACCGGAACTTTTCCTTCCATCTCCGGGTGTTCAAATAAATACCGACTAAACTCTGCACTAAGTTCAATATAACATTCTATGCTTTTTTCGCGACTCTGCGCGAAAAAAGTGGCTCGCCTCAGGCGGGCAGCGAAAAGTCCTGAAATTCCCTCTAACCCCCCTTTGGCAAAGAAGCTATGAAAAAATTGAAATATTCCCCCTCACCCTACCCTCTCCCACGAGGGGCTGACCTTAGCACACACTTGACACAGGGGGCAGGAGATGTTATAAGGGGTGTATGTATGTTTGCGGTCAACATTTTCCCCAATCGATTTTGGACCGGATTCAAGAGACTGTACGGACAGAACCAACTATTTCGCGCCTCGAGCTGTCGCGGCGGGTTTGCCAATGGCTGAATTGGCGGTCGCCCAGTGGCCGACTCCAAGAGATGGGTTGCC
>VGSF01000161.1 GCA_016875165.1 Deltaproteobacteria bacterium | reverse complement strand
TCTCTAACTTCAATTTCAGATCGTTGAGTATCTTCATCCCCTCCTCCTGCAACTTGATTTTTGCCCTATTCTGGCGTAACCTGTTGTAATAAGTCAAGTTGCAGTTTATAAACAGACTCTAATTAAAGGGGATCTCGTGCTGGAAAGCGGGGTGGCCGATGACTCGGGCGTGGGGGTCAAAGACGGGTTGATTGTGGGTCTGTATGGCCCCCAAGAAAACCCTTTGGCCAAAGCGACGATCGATGCCAGCGGACTTCTTGTCTTTCCCGGCATTGTGGATGCGCATGTTCATTCATTCAGCATCCCTAATGTGGAAGGTTTTCTATGTTCAACTCCGGCCGCGGCCGCTGGAGGAGTCACAACCTTCATCGAAATGCCCTACGATGCCGGTTCCCCAACCACTTCTCCCGAAGCTTTCCGGAAAAAGATTGAGCGGATCCGACACGAGGCCATGGTAGATGTCGCCCTTCTGGCTACTTTAAAAAAAGAAGGCCCCCTAAGTGTTATTTTTCCTCTGGTGGAATTAGGAGCCTGCGGGTTTAAACTCTCTTTATTCGAGACAGATGCGGAGCGGTTTCCCCGAATTGCCGACGGAATTTTATGGGATATATTGCCGGCCATCGCCGCTTGCCGGGTTCCGGTGGGATTTCACGCGGAGAATGACGACATCATCTTTCACCTGATCCGCAAATACCGTCTGGAAGGGAAAAATTATCCCAAGGCCCATTGCCAAACCCGGCCAGTGATAAGCGAGACAACGGCGATTTTGAAGCTTCTGGAATTGGCCCACTGGACTGGCGTCCGCCTTCACCTTTACCACGTGAGCCATCCGCGTTCGGTTCATTTACTCCGGCGCTTCCGGGAGGAAGGAGTAGATGTCACAGCGGAAACCTGCCCCCATTATCTCCTTTTCAACGAAGAAGATATGGACAGGCTGAAAGCATTGGTCAAGATCAACCCGCCGCTTCGAGAGCAAGATGCCGTGGAAGAGATGTGGGATATGTTAAAAGACGGACTTATTGACATGGTCGCCTCCGACCACGCCCCCTGGCCGATAGAACGGAAACAAGATCCTGACATATTTGCCAACGCCTCTGGCGCTCCGGGGGTTGAAAGTCTCTTTCCGTTAATGTTCAATGAAGGGGTTGTCCAAAAAGGGTTTTCTCCGGCTAAACTTGCCCGAATTCTTTGCGAACAGCCTGCCAGACGATTTAAACTTTATCCGCGCAAAGGGCATATTGCCCTGGGAGCAGACGCCGATTTTGCTATTCTCGACCCTTCCATCTGCTGGACAATTATGGGCAGCGATATGCGCTCGTCGGCGCAATGGACACCATATGAAGGGTTCACTGTTCAAGGCAAGGTAGTTCAAACGATCTTGAGAGGCCGAGTTATCTACGATGGGAAAAAAATAACAGCCAAGCCGGGCGATGGGCAATTCATCGCGGCCTTAGAGGGATGAGGGATATTGCAAAAATTCAGGTACAGGAAGGCCGGTTGCGCCAGGATCTTTTAGACCTGGCCCGTTTCGGGGAAGTTCCAGGCAGAGGAATCATGCGCACGGCTTTAAGCGATGCTGACCTGGCGGCCCGGCAGTGGTTTAAGGAAAGAATGAAGGAAGCGGGGCTTGAAGTTCACGAGGATGCTGCCGCTAACCTGATTGGCCGGATGAACCCGGTAGTTGGCCCAACGGACGGACCCTGTATCGCCACCGGATCGCACATCGATAGCGTTGCTCAAGGAGGAAGATTCGACGGGGCGCTGGGGATTTGCGCCGGCCTCGAAGCCCTGCGGGCCATTCGGGAAAGTGGGCTGTTGATTCTTTGCCCTCTGGAACTGATAGTTTTTACCGATGAGGAAGGGAGCCATTTCGCCGGGACTTTCGGCAGCCGGGCCATGTTCAATTTATTGCAAGAGGGAGAAATGGAAAGATCAAGAGGGACGGGATTACCCACTCTGGCCCAGGATTTAAATCGGATGGGGAAGGATGTAGAAAAAATAAGCCAGGCAGCCCGTTCTCCTTCAGAATTCCGCGCCTTCCTGGAGGTTCACATAGAGCAGGGGCCGGTGCTGGAGTCGATGGGCACCCCCATCGGAATCGTAGAAGGGATCGTTCATCTCGGGCGGTATCTAATCCGCGTTGAAGGTAAAACGGGACACGCCGGGACAACGCCCATGCACCTTCGCGATGATGCTCTGGTAAAGGCAGCCGGCATCATAACGGCCGTAAACGAAGCAGTCCGGTCTGCCGGGCCTGAAATCGTAGGCACAATCGGAGAATTTCAGGTTCATCCCGGGGTAATAAACATCATTCCCGGCGAGGTGGAAATGGCCCTTGATCTTCGTTCCATCAAGAAGACCACCCTGGAAGCGGTTAAAAATACCATCCAGGAAATCGTCCATTACACGGGCAACGCCCGGATGGAGACCATCCTTACTAAAGGAGGGGTGAGGATGGATCCGGGAATCATGGAGGCCATCGAAATTTCCTGCCGCCAGCGGGGAATTTCTTTTCAGCGGATGTGGAGCGGCGCCGGCCACGATGCCATGACTTTTCCGACCCAGAACATTCCCACGGGAATGATTTTTATCCCCTGCCTGGCAGGGGAAAGCCATTGCCCGGATGAAGACATTCGATTCGAAGACGCTGCCATAGGCGCCCAGATGCTGGCGGATACGATGGTGAGTATGGCTTTTAAAGGCGAGAAATAAAAAAAATTATATATTGCATCTATCTTTCTCTTTCTTTTATTAAAAAAATGAGTCAAAATTGATCATCTCGTAAAAAGACAAAATTGGGATGGCCAAGTAAAAAGCTCTACGCCACAGGCGGGCAAGGCGCGCAATCCCGCTCCGAGCGGGACTGAGGAGTGCGGCGTACTTAGAGGTACGCCGCAACTACGAAGGATGCAGCGCAATCCGCCTTAGGCGGACAGATGGACTTTTTACGAAGCCAGCAAAATTGAAAGAATACAGCGGGAGGGCGTGATGAGATTATTTAAAATTACAATCGCACTGATTTGGGCACTTTTATTCGTAACCAATAGCTTTGCCGAAATGAAAGATAAAAAATTCACCCCGGAGGAGATCAAGAAAATGTCAGAGACAAGCGCGGTAATCGAAACGAAGCATGGAAACATCACTCTAAAATTATTCCCCGATGTGGCCCCGAATCATGTGAGCAATTTTATCGATCTGGCCAAAAAGGGATTTTATGAAGGAACGATTTTCCACCGGGTGATCCCCGGATTTATGATCCAGGGGGGAGACCCCAATACTAAAAATCCCGACCGCTCAAAGCATGGAATGGGCGGGCCTGGCCACACCATTAAGGCCGAATTCAATGAAAAACCGCACAAAAGAGGAATTCTTTCCATGGCCCGGGCAGCCGATCCCGACAGCGCCGGCTCGCAGTTTTTCATCTGTGTCGCCGATGCTCCGTTTCTGAATAAGCAATATACGGCCTTCGGCGAAGTTGTTTCCGGAATGGAGGTGGCCGACAAGATTGTCAGTCAACCGAGGGATAAACGGGACAATCCCAATGACAGGATTGAGATGAAGATAAAGATCATTGATGATAAAAAACCGTAATGGGGAACTTTCGGAAGGGAATTGCCTGAAAATATTATAATAAAAACAACAGCACCAATTTCTTACGGAACTGCGGAAAATGAAGAATTCCTTCATCATCCAATTTGGCGCCGGGGAAATTAAAAAGGAGCGGGAAAAGGCCAAGGCCCTACGCAAGACCCGCTGGTGGAACCAGCGGCTGGCCAGGGGGATATGCCATTATTGCCGGGGCCATTTCCCGCCTGCGGAGTTGACCATGGACCACATCGTTCCGCTCATCAGGGGCGGCAGGACGGCAAAAGGGAATGTGGCCGCTGTCTGCAAAGAATGCAACAGCAAAAAAAAGTATCTGCTCCCCATGGAGTGGGAGGCGTATTTGCAGGACATCTTCGGGAAAGAGGAGGGATAAGAAGGCGACCTTAAAAAGATAATTATCTGCGTTTATCTGCGAAAATCTGCGTCCCTAACGAATAAAATTACGCCGCCTTCACGGCCGCGGCAACGGTGCGGCCCAGTTTGGCGCACTCGGCCAGGTCTGCCGGTTTTGGTTGCCATTTGGCCCGCACTCCCGGAGCAACCACTGGGATCTTACAGCGGCTGAAGTGTTCTTCGATTAATTTTACAGACTCCCCGCTCCAGCCATACGTTCCAAAAGCGGCGCCAATCTTGTTCTGAAATCTTAGGCCCCTGATGTCTTCCAGAATGGGAGCGATGGTTGCCAGAATGCCCTGGTTTAAAGTTGGCGAACCGATGATAATGGCCTTGGTCTTGAAGATTTCCGCTATTACATCATTCCGGTCCGAGACGGCCATGTGAAACAATTGGAAAGGAATTCCTTCCGCAGCCAGACCATCCCCGATTGCTTCGGCCATCCGCCGAGTTCCCTCCCACATGGTGTCATACAGGATGACCGCGGACTTTTGCGGAACCTGAGCGGCCCATTCCTGGTACTTTTTCACGATCTGGAGGGGATCTTTGCGCCAGATAACCCCGTGGCTTGGAGCAATGATTTCCACCGGAAGCTTAAGGGCTAAAACCTCCTCGATCTTTTTCAGAACCAGCTTGCTGAAAGGGGTAAGGATGTTGGCGTAATACTTAAGGGCTTCTTCGTATAGCTCTTCCTGGTTGACCTGATCATTGAAGCGAAAGGCGGTGGCGTAGTGCTGTCCAAAAGCGTCATTGGGCATGAGGATATTCTTTCCGGTGAGATAGGTGAACATGCTATCCGGCCAGTGAAGCATTGGGGCCTCAACAAAGACCATGTCATTTTGGCCTATGTTGATCTTTTCCCCTGTTTTCACCTTTTGGAATTTCCAGGGCTGATGGTAATGCCCTTCGACGCTTTCTTCGCCCCGGCTGGAGACAACGACCGTTGCGTTGGGAGTGTGGCCCATAACCGCCGGAAGACCGCCGGAATGGTCGGTTTCGGAGTGGTTGGCAACCACAATATCGATCTTGGCTGGATCGACGATTTCCCGGATGTTTTCGATAAGCCGGTTCTGGAATGGCCCCCAAACCGTATCGATTAGCGCGATCTTCTCATCGACAATCAGATAGGAATTATAGGTTGAGCCGCGATGAGTGGATAGTTCGTGGCCATGAAACTTTCTCAGCCCCCAATCGACTACCCCCACCCAGTAAACTCCTTTGGTCAATTCCGTTACCATATAATAACCTCCTCTTTTTGTTTAAGTAATGTTGGCCGTTTGCAAGTATTGTCATTCTACATTAAAAGGTTATTCAATGTGTCGATTCTTGTCAATGCACAAGTATTTAGTTAATTTTCATCCGGAAACCCCCTCTTCCCTTGCGGGAGAGGGGCGGGGTGAGGGGGAGCAAAAAGGAAACCCATGAAATTCTGAACCATTATCACCCCCACCCTGTCCCTCCCCCATCGAGGGGAAGGGAAAAATCTGGGTTTCCGGATGGACACTGGTGAGTTATCCCCGTTTACTTTCGATCATGTATTTTTGATAAATTTTTGGATCGCTGATAAATACAATTTTAGGTCAAGAAACATTACGTTGTTGTGATCAGCCCGGGGAATAATGATCAACTCTTTTTCTGTTGCACCCAGGCAGTCAAATAAATCCCTGGCTTCCTTAAGGGGAATGAGACTGTCAAATTCCCCGTGGATGATTAAAGATGGCCGGGTAATTTTCCGGATCATCGTAAGACGTTCTTTTTCAATTGGCTCCAGATCGATTCCCGCGGAGGGAAGACCCAAATGCTTGATTAACCTCGTCACGCTGGCGAAGCCGCTTTCAATGATCAACCCGTGGATTTTATCCGCATAATGGTATCCGAGTTCAAGGGCGGAAATGCTGCCCATAGACCTTCCCATTATCCATAACTCCCCTGAAAGGCTTTTTTGGGAAAGTTCCTTTTTTATGGCTCTGAAGAGAAGATGAGCATCATGCACCAGATGGGTAAAGGTCGGCCGCCCACCGCTGGCGCCATACCCGCGGTAATCGGCAACCGCCAGGTTGACGCCGATCTGGTCATAAAGAGGAGCAATGTCGTCATAATCGCTAACTACTTCCCCATTGCCATGAAAAAATAAAATCCAAGGGCTGGTTTTATCATGGGGATAAAACCGGAGGTGGACCGAAATGCCTTCATCCACGGGGCTGAAAAGGTCAAAAGTTCCTCTCGGAGCCGGGGTGAAATCCCGCCGGGGATAAAAAAGGAAGTCTACAAGGGGGGATTGGTCAATGGCAGAATAAAGAGTCATAATCGTTCCTTCTCGTAAGCTTAGGCGCTTTGGATCCTATATGCTCACCCTTATAGCACAGCGCGTAGGAATGGGGAAGGGCGCATGAGGGGGTAATCTATGGTGTTACGATGACGGGCTAAGGTCTTTGTTTTATATTGAATCCATTAAAGATGATCTCGTAAAAAGTCATAATTGAGATGGCCAAGTAAAAAGCTCTCCCGCATTTCGCGGGACAAGGCGCGCAATCCCGCTCCGAGCGGGACTGAGGAGAGAGGCGTACTTACAAGGTACGCCGCAACGACGAAGGTGAAGCGCAACGCCGCTCCGAGCGGGACAGATGGACTTTTTAAAAAGCCATCAAAATCGACAATACCGAAATCCTTTAGACGTCGCCGGAGCCTGCGGATTGGGGTGATCCTTCCAGGAGGAGATCAAGCGGGCTTTTCGGCGCTGTTGTCATGTCCCGCATGACATGGGTATAGATCATGGTCGTTTCGACATTCTGGTGTCCCAGAAGGGTCTGGATTTCACGGATGTTGACCCCCTTCATGAGGAGATGGGTGG
>VGSF01000160.1 GCA_016875165.1 Deltaproteobacteria bacterium | reverse complement strand
TGCTTCCGATAATCCCATAGACTCTTTTTTTACGGGATTAAGCATGTGCAAGTTTATTTGCCATAACCAAGGAGTTTAAATCAATACTTTATTATCATTGCCTGACCCCAGACACACCAATTTTAACCCCAACATCTTTTCAGCATCTGTCATATTTTTTCTGAGATGCTGCGATAATGCTTTTAACTTTTTATCATAAGAAAGCATTTGTTCTTAAAATCCCCCCTCACCCCCCTTTTTCAAAGGGGGGGCAGTGCTTGCCCTTTGCCAAAGGGGGATAATAAGGATTATCGCATTATCTTCATGAGGTTTTTACCCACTCACTTACGCGAAGACCCAGTAATAATTTAGCTTTTTTAAAAATGATTGTAGTGTAGTCCCGCGAGACGCGGGATTGTGGCCGTGTATTAAAGACCTGAAAACCAAATTTATCCTTGTTTTGTCTACGGGAATACGGGAGCAAGCGTTGCACGCTTTTTGGGGGTCACAACCTCTCTGGTTAATCGGTATGCTGCCACGGGTGATCTCCTTGAATTGAGGCGGTAGGCCTGGGTTGCATTTGAACCAACGTCCCCATCTTTCGCTCCCCTTCTTCTTACTTCTTACCTTTTACCTCTTGCCTCTTACCTTTTACCTCGTGCCCCTTATTTCACTCGTTCCTGGTGGCTAGGTCTTTTGGGGATGCCGGCTGGTCAGGGTCAGCAGGGTGCAGGTTAGAAGGGCGATTGCGCTGGAGGCGACGCCCGGATCGATCTCCGGAACACAGCCTCCGCCTCCTCCGCCGCCATGGCCGCCACAAACTAAATAGGCCTGACCCCCGACAATGCAAGAGCTCTCCATTCTCGAGGAAGGAATTCCTAAATTCACGGACTGACCCCTTTTCCCCGCGAAGAATTCGACTTTTTTCCATGACACCATAAAAAAGTCTTGACTATTTTGCATAGATATGTAAAAAAGTCGATATGGAAAGACTCGTGGGACGTTATATCTTTGACCCTGAAATTACCGAGGGGAAAATGATTTTCCTCTCCGGCCCCCGCCAGGTCGGCAAAACGACCTTTGCTTTAAATTGGCTTAGCTCAATGGGAGCCGAGGGGACCTATTTTAACTGGGATGACCCAGCCGTCATAAGTGAATACAATCGAAATCCTCTGTACTTCAGGAATATAATCTTTTCCAAATTTCAGGGAGAGCCCGTTCCGATCGTATTCGATGAAATCCATAAGCATAAAAGCTGGAAGAATATCCTCAAAGGAATTTACGATACGGCCAAGGACAAAATACGGTTACTCGTGACTGGGAGTGCCAGGCTTGGGGTTTATCGGAAATCTGGAGATTCATTGGTGGGGCGATACTTTTCTTATCAGATTTTTCCTCTCTCCCTCGCCGAAGCTACTGGAGATTTTTCCTCTGTTTTAAATGAGGAATCCTCTTTTTCGAAGGGCGAAACATTGATTCGCCTGGCTGCAGAGGCGCAGCGCGGCAAGGCACAGGATCATTTTGACAGGCTTTATTCCTTTGGCGGGTTTCCAGAGCCTTTTTTGAAGGGGTCGCCACGCTTTCATCGCCGGTGGCAGGAAGAATATAAGACCCTTTTGACCAAGGAAGACGTGCGGGATCTATCGCGTATAGCCGACCTGAAGGGGTTGGAACATCTGATTGAAATACTTCCTTCGAAAGTAGGCGCTCCCCTGTCCATCAATTCCATCAAGGAGGATCTGGGATATCATCACGGGACAATAACAACTTGGATTGAAATCTTAAGCAGGCTCTATTTAATCTTTACCATTCGCCCCTGGTATCGAAATATCCTGCGTTCCATAAAAAAGGAGAAAAAACTATTCTTTTTCGACTGGTCTTTTCTCGAAGAAAAAGGAAGGCGTTTTGAAAATATTATCGCCGTAGCGCTCCTTAGAATGGCCACCCGCTTTTCGGAGATGGGCCTGGGCCTTTTCGAATTGATGTACATTCGCGATAAGGAAAAGAGGGAAGTGGATTTCGTATTGATAAAAGATAATCGCCCTCTCGCCCTGTTTGAAGCCAAGGAAAGAGATGAAGCGATCAGCCCATCGGGGAAATTTTTCGCAAAGAGGCTGGGAGTTCCCTTCTATCAGATTTCCCTCCATCATGGAAGGGCAGAAGCTTTCCCTGAAAATTGCTTTAAAATCCCGGCCGTAAATTTCTTGATGCTGACGGGATAAATATTACCTCTGCCTATTCACTATCAGCTAAATTGCCATGAGCTATGATTAAGGAGCTTCTTGATGGCTTGCGACTTTTGACTTGTACCCGTAACTTGAGACCAGTTTCGCAAAAAAAGTACTCTTTGAACCAACGTCCCGCCTTCCGCCTTCCTGGACGATAGAGCGGCACTCGCAATCCGTCACGTGTATGGCAGCATTATCCGCTCACTGCTGTCTTGGTCTGAAAGGTTACGCTGACCTCATCCGGTTGGATTAGCTTCCTCAGAGAAGCGTTCAGGAGTTCAACGCTCACGGGCTCTTTATCTTCTCCGTAGCTCACGATTACGCCGCCCGGTTCCTCTATCGCATCCACAGGAGGATCGTCGCGGAGAATCATAATAAGAACGTCCGAATCGGGTTCATACTTTATCTTCACTTTTCCCCTCCCAATATTTTTCTATTCTGCTTGTCTAGTATACCGTGATGATTCTCAGGCCGTCTTCCGTTTATTTGGGGGGTCAGATCAGGCGTGTGCCGGTTTCCAAGATCTCCCGGACAAAGGGATCTTCAAAAACAAAATCTTCCGGTCGAAAAGGAATGGTCTCAATGTCACAACTCACTCCGAGCGCTATCTTCCGTATCTTGGCGCGATCGGCACTCCGGGAACCTTCAAAGGCATCCGATACGATTGCCAAATCAATATCACTCCATTCCGTGAAGCCACCGGTAGCATAACTCCCGAAAAGAATTGCCTGACTTACAGGAATCCGGTTTTCCTCGAGTCTTTTGATATACAGGGCAATTATGCCTTTGATGTGATCCGGGATATCAGCCATTGGTAAATTTCCTTGATCTTAGTGAAACTTTCCGTTGTATATTCTCTTGAACAATGAAGGTAAAATGCTTTCTTGTAATCCGGATACCTAATTTCAAGATTGAAATCATTCACTTCATCGAGAAATATCTTTTGATCATCCGTAAGTTCCAGTGATGATTTCTCGGCCAACTTGACCAGATTATGCGTCTTAGGCGGTATTTTTTCACCTTGCTTCTGGACCAAAATAGCTTTCAGCGTTTTCTCCAAAACGAGGTGACCAAGAAAAAGGCACCAGTCATATTTTCCCGCTGCGAACAGGCTTTCGGCCGCATCAAGATCGTGAGCGGCGCCCTCCAGCCAAAATTGAATATGTTCTTCGGATTTCATTTTCTAAGGATGGCAGCCCTTCGTATATTCGATATAATAGCCTACATCAATCCAAATGCAGGTATCTATCAGGAAACCCATGGGTCTCGAATCTTTTGAGAAATTCCGGTTTCATTCTCTCTGATATCCTGCAACCAGCCGGCGCCGGCATCATCCGGGAGCGTGCGGTAGAGGTCTGACATGGCTTCAAGGGCGGTCATTGTGGCAGGTCCCGGCACGATCCTGGCGATCTGATGATTGTTCCTGACCACTGTCAGTTCCTCGCCATGAAACTCGACCAAATCAAACATCTCCTTGAAATTCCTCGCTAATTCTGTTGCCGTCACGGTTTTCATGCTTACTCCCTTCCGCACAACCTGATTCGATCATATTATATGATTGGGAAAGCGTCAATGGCGACGCTTTCCACCATAGGGCGCGGCTTGTGGGGTTCGCCCCGCCCTTCCGCCGGCTTTCCTGACTTATATTACCCATCTTTTGCATGGCAAGAAATGGGTAATGAAGGACTTCCCTGCCCATGGTTTCTCAATAATATCAGGAAACGGACAAATTATATTACCCATTTTATGCATGGCAAGAAATGGGTAATTTAAAGGATTTATATTACCCGTTTTATGCATGGCAGAAAATGGGTATATAGGCAAACACATTGCGGGAGAATCGATCGACTCGTCCTGCCGCTGGCTTTTTTATTTTATGCTACCCGTCTTGTACACGGCAGGAAGAGAGAAGGGTGGTATTTATATTACTCTTTTTGTGTACGGCATGAAATGGGTAATTTAGCCCATCTTGACTATTCAATGACCAACTTCCTAATGGCTGCCTCAATTTCTTTTATAAATTCCCCCGCAGATTGAATTTGAGCTTCCGCTTCCTGAACGGATACGACGAAAAAATCTCCATAATCGGCTTGTTCGCGGTATAGTTTAGCGCGCTCAAGGAATTTACTCGCGTCCTTGCGAACCTCGCCGCTCTTGACGAAATGTTGATTAAACAAGGCAATAACCCCGGAATGTTTTGAACTATCCAAGCGCTTCGTAGCGAGCAGAGCCCGGGCGGCTGTGAAAAAGGAATAATAGGACCTACTCACGGAATCATTATAATGGCCCTTTCAAGAAGATCGGCAGCGGCGCTGAGTTTTTCCCGAGCGTTCCCCAGGCGATAGGCAATCAGCGCTTTGAGGCTATCGTCAAGGATCATTTCAACAATAACCCTTCCTCATGAACCGCCAATGAAAAGGGTGAGGCCATTTTCGCATTCATATCGTATTCCTGTTCACTGAACACAACGGGCGAGATAGAAAGATCATATTCTATGTTCAGATCCGATGTGATTTCGGCAATCTGATCCATAACGAGTAACGATCTGTCTCTAACGATAACGAGGACGTCGATATCAGATGTTGCCCTGTGATCCCCTCGTACCTTGGAACCGAAGGCGGAGATCCTGACCACAGATTGACCCAAACGGCTCTTGACGGTTTCGCAAAACCGTTCAATGGCAGTTCGTTCTTTAGTGCTCATATGTTTTAAACTGCCGCCCATTTTGTCCTCCATGGTTCCCTTTTGTTTTTGAGGATTAGTATAATAATGATTTCGGAATGTTGTCAAGGTGTTTGTGATGGGGGTGGGATAAATAGGTATCTTTCCCTATTTATCCATTAACACTTCCCAGATCCGCTCTGATGCCTTCCCATCCCACAAAGAGAATACCCAGGGCTGTCATCTCCTCCTTATTTCCACCTACGAAGTGGAATTTGGTGGAATTTGGAATCTTAAAAAGTCAATTTCCATGGCCAAAATGGCCTTTTAAGGCCCCAAAACAACCACTTTAGCCGTTTCTTCCATCTTCCATCTTCCCTCTTCCCTCTGTCTTTTACTCTTCCCTCTGTCCTTTCCCGATGCTTAGCTTGGCCCGACCCCGCTCCACTTAGTCCCGCGAGACGCGGGATTGTGGCCGTGTATTAAAGACCTGAAAACCAAATTTATCCTTGTTTTGTCTACGGGAATACGGGAGCAAGCGTTGCACGCTTTTTGGGGGTCACAACCTCTCTGGTTAATCGGTATGCTGCCACGGGTGATCTCCATGAATTGAGACGGTAGGCCTGGGTTGCATTTGAACCAACGTCCCCATCTTTTCTACATTGCGAAGCAATGCTGAAATAAAAGCCCTGACCCCCGAATATTCACTTGAATGGGTTTATAATCGTCAAGGTTTCATTAATGATTTGACCGTGATTCATATCTTCTGAATACAGGTATACACAGCCACTTTCTAACGACGATGCTATGATCAGGCTATCCCAATAGGTAAATTTTGATTTGATACTGATGTCAATTGCTCTTTCAACAGTTGCTTGTGTTATACTGACTGGCGGAAAAAAAGATGCCACATTTTGGAGGATGCTTTTTGCTTCTTTCGCACTTTTGATGCCTTTCCTTGTAAGTGTGTGATAAATCTCTCCTACGACTTGGACACTGATGACTATCTTCAGGAAGTTCTGTTTAACAAGTTTCGCTATAATCTCTTGCTTCGGATCTTTTGAGTGCATGTAGATCCACAAATTGGTATCAACGAAGATCTTACCTGTCATATAAAGAATCCCGATCAAAGTGATAATCTTTTGGTAGATCGAATGAAAACTCTTCGATTTTTTTAAAGAATGATTTTTGACCCGATCTTACGCCAGGTATTTTCTTCATAGCCGAGGCTTTGTCCATATCCATTTTTGCGGAATATTTATGTAACAAATATTCATAGAAATCGACCATTTCCTTTTTCGCCCCATCAGGCAATAGATCAATTTTAATCGTGACAGATTGTTTCATGCGACGCCTCCTTTTCCAACCTTATTTGTCAATATCCTTTATTATTATCGCCCATTTTGTATGTGATGTCCATTATAAAATAAAGTCGTTGGGTCTTAGAGTTGAGTTCAAGGTTCTATGTTCAAGGTTTATAATTGGTTGATTTGGTGGAGGGCGCGGATGATGGGAGCGATCTTCAAACCCCTATCTCCTGCCCTAAAGTTATTTATTTTCTTAGGGACGTCCCTCTATGCGTCCCCTGTCTTTCAAAGGACCCCTGCCCTCTCCAGGTAGGCTTCCGGTGACAAAGGCTCTCCCAGGCTTATTGCCGTCAGGAATGAGGTCTCGGCGGAAGGTCCCCGTTTTCGGCAGCTCAGCACTCCGCTCTTTACTTTGATCCCGTAAGCCGGAGAAAACCAGCCGAAGGGCGGTTCCTCCTGCCCTGAAGTCAATAGAAACTGGTCAGGGTCAGCAGGGTGCAGGTTAGAAGGGCGATTGCGCTGGAGGCGACGCCCGGATCGATCTCCGGAACACAGCCTCCGCCTCCTCCGCCGCCATGGCCGCCACAAACTAAATAGGCCTGACCCCCGACAATGCAAGAGCTCTCCATTCTCGAGGAAGGAATTCCTAAATTCACGGACTGACCCCTTTTCCCCCACAATCAAGTTATTAACACCCCCACCCTAACCCTCCCCCATCCAGGGGGAGGGAATTTTGGATCCCCCAGTATCTCCCCTCCCCTGGCGGGAGGGGGTTGGGGGGAGGGGGATAAAAAAGGAAATTCCTATA
>VGSF01000159.1 GCA_016875165.1 Deltaproteobacteria bacterium | reverse complement strand
CACTACTTTTGTTCAACCCCATAATGTCCGGGGTTACGATCTCATAGAGACTCGGATTCTCATTCAAGATCGTATCAAT
Source organism: Deltaproteobacteria bacterium (assembly GCA_016875165.1). Lineage (GTDB taxonomy): Bacteria > Desulfobacterota > SM23-61 > SM23-61 > SM23-61 > JAHJQK01. Next base: position 7,202 of record VGSF01000159.1, on the reverse strand, counting down.
TAATGCCAATTCCGGATCCAAGGCCCAGTTCGGATTCTCTAACTTCAATTTCAGATCGTTGAGTATCTTCATCCCCTCCTCCTGCAACTTGATTTTTGCCCTATTCTGGCGTAACCTGTTGTAATAAGTCAAGTTGCAGTTTATAAACAGACTCTAATTAACTATTGGCATAAGTAGCGGACATGTTGGACGGGGCTTTTGACGTGATCGCTCAACGGTATAAACATAAAAGCATCATCGTTACCTCAACATGGGTATCCCGTGAGGCCGGGTCAGGTTTGACTTTTTACAATTAAGCAATGGGACCTACACAATTGACCAAGAATTAACCGGGAGCTTTTGAACTGGGTCTGTAAACGGCAGCAATTAATGTAGGCCTGTTGTGGTTATTTACTTCACCATTCCCAATATTGCTCCTCCCACCTTCTGGAGCCGATAGCTCGCTTCAGCCGACAATGCATCGATTTGAACGGCTCGGGTATAGGCGTTTACCTCATTGAACATGGTATCTCCCGCTTCTTGATTCCAACCCCATTCCACCGCATCTCTTCCCTGCTCTCCAATCTGAAACTGCCGGTTAAAGCTTTCAATTGTCATGAGAGGGTTCTCCACAGGGGTTTGCATGGAGATCCTGAACTGGCTCTTTTGCTGGCCAAGCTCGAAGGATACCCTTTCCAGGACCTTTGGGAATTTCTCCAAAATCTTTAGCGAAATGTGCCGGTAGGAAGCAGAGACTTCAGTCTTGGAGATCATCCCCTTGGGGGGAGATTAAATGCAAGAATTCAGAGGGGTGAAAAAAATTTGTCCAAGATTCTTAAGCTATGTGGGTGGCGTTTAAAGTTGAAATCTGCGTCGCGGATTTTATTTTTTCTCATTGGAAAATGGGACGCTATTTCTTAGGTTGCATAACTCTGGCCATCAAAAATCATTCCTTTTGAGACGAAAAGCTGGTATTAAATTAAATTAGCCACAGAGGGCTAAGAGATCACAGAGTTTTAAAACCATGCTTAAGAAAAAGTAAAGAATATGTCAAACGTCTAAAGTGATCCAGCTTAAGGCTACACCAAAGTTAAAAAAAGGAAATTCCTAGACAATCAAGTTAAGTGAGTATGCTTTTTCCGCGACTGCCCACGGAAAAAATGGCCCGCCTCAGACGGGCAGTGAAAAGTCCTGAAATCCCCCCTAACCCCCCTTTGGCAAAGGGGGGAAGGGGGGATTTATCGGCAGGCATTTCCTTCTTACAAACATGTTTGTTTTAATGAGGCGCTAAGCGCCTAAAGTTAAAAAAGCAAATTCCTATACAATCAAGTTATTAACACCCCCACCCTAACCCTCCCCCATCCAGGGGGAGGGAATTTTGGATCCCCCAGTATCTCCCCTCCCCTGGCGGGAGGGGGTTGGGGGGAGGGGGATAGAAAAGGAAATTCCTATACAATCAAGTTATACAACCAGTGAAACAAACCCTCCTACGATCTATTTTAGCTTTTTTAAGGGGAGCTGAAAATGGCAAGATAGCGCATCTGACTCGGTTGCCGGCGGTATAGAAGAAAGTCAAAAGGAATTTAAAAATCAGGAAATAGCCCGGACATCCCCTTGGTTAGGTCCTCCAACGGAACCGCACTCACGCGATCGGCCAGCGAATAGCGACGCCGCCCTGGAAACACCACTGAAACCCGTTCCAACTTCAGGTCCGCCAGGGCAATCCGCATGGAAGGGGTTAGTTTGGGCGCGTCAGCCCTCTTGCATTCCACGCCAAAGAACCGGCCATTTTTCCTCAGCAAAAGGTCGATTTCCGCGCCGTTGTGCGTGGCCCAAAAAAAGGCTTCATCGGGATCGACTGCCCGGATTGCCTCCTCGATCACATAACCTTCCCAGGAAGCCCCGCATTTCGGGTGGGTCAGAAGGTCTTTGGGCGAACTGATGCCGAGCAACTGGTGCAACAATCCGGTGTCCCGGAAATAAATCTTGGGCGCCTTGACCTGGCGTTTCTTCAAGTTGGCGTGCCAAGGTTGGAGCTGGCGAATCATGAATACCCCGCTTAAAATATCCAGATAACGACGGGTGGTTGGTTCACTCACGCCCAGCGAGCGAGCCGGGTCGGCTGCGTTCCAGACTTGTCCATGGTAATGGGCCAGCATGGCCCAAAATCGCAAGAGGGAAAGAGCAGGGGCAACGATGCCCCACTGGGGTAAATCGCGCTCGAGGAAGGCCTGCATGAAGCTCTTCCGCCAGGCGAGGCTATCGGCCTCCGAGTGCGCCAAGTAAGAGGGGGGGAACCCTCCCCGCAACCAATGGCGCGGTTGTGCTCCAACACCCAGTTCTGCAAGGCTGAATCCACTCATGGAAATTGTCTCAATCCGACCCGCCAATGATTCGGAGGCCTGCCGCAGGAATCCCGGTGAAGCGCTGCCCAGGACCAGAAAACGGGCGGGCAATGGGCGCCGGTCAGCCAGCACCCGGAGAATCGGAAACAGGTCGGGCCGTCGCTGGACTTCGTCGATCACGACCAGCCCCTCCAACCCCCGCAAGGCGCTCATCGGCTCATCGAGACGGGACAGGCTAGGGGGGTCTTCGAGGTCGAAGTAATTCGGAGATTCAGAATCAACCAGATCCCGCGCAATTGTGGTCTTACCGCATTGGCGGGGGCCGACAAGGGCTACAACCCGGCTTCGCTTTAGAGTCAGATGCAGCCGTTTTAAAAGTTCCCTTCGTTTAACCATGGAAATTAATATACCATGAAAATCGAAAATAGCAATTTTATTTTTCATGGTAATAATACTATGGGGAAGTTTTGAGGAAGATCGGCAAGCTGCCTATTTTGCTTTTTTGGGACAGCTTATCCTGCGTTGAATGGCGATTTTTTGTTTTTCATTCGGGAAAGGCTTCGGTATGCAAAAAAGGCTAGGCTGCCAGGAGAGGAGAGAGGGGGATGTGGTGCGAGAGAGGGGAGTCGAACCCCTAAAGGTTTCCCCACTGGATCCTAAGTCCAGCGCGTCTGCCAGTTCCGCCACTCTCGCAGAAAAAATAATATTTTTTACCATTAGCCTTTGCCTCTTAGCTATTTGCCATAAGGTTAGCTCACGTGCTTAAAATAATAAGCATCAATGGCAGCGCTTAGTGTCAGCTTTTTTATTTTGAGGCTTTCTTGAGGTTTTGTCAAATTCCCCAATCCGCATTCCGAATGCGGCATTCGGATTACTTTCCTTTCCATTGGGGAGTGCGTTTCTTGAGGAAGGCGGAGATGCCCTCCCGGGCATCCCCGGTCATGGCGTTCAGGGACATGATCTCTTGGGCATAATCGTAAGCGCGCGCTTCTTCCGCCTCAATTTGGCTGTAAAAGGATTTTTTTCCGAGGGCCAGGGTTAGCGGGCTGGCCTGGGCGATATGTTTGGCCAGGCTGAGAGTTTCTTCGGCAAGGCGGTCAGCCGGCACAACTTTGTTGATTAACCCGTAGCTCAGAGCTTCTTCTGCGGTGACCGGACGCCCGGTCAAAAGCATTTCCATGGCCCGCTTGCGGCCCACCGCCCTGGAAAGAGGAACCTGGGGAGTATGGCAGAAAAGGCCTATGCGAACACCGGGAGTAGCAAAGCGGGCCTCCGGCGAAGCTACAGCCAAGTCGCAGGTAGCTACCAGCTGGCACCCGGCGGCCGTGGCCATTCCCTGAACCTGGGCAATCACCGGCTGGGGAAGATCCCGGATGGCCTGCATCATCTGTGTGCAGGTATCAAATATGAAGCGGTAGGAAACCACATCCCCTTCCAGCATCTCGGAAAGGTCGTGCCCAGAAGAAAATACCGGTCCTTCGCCCCGGATGATTAAAACCTTTATTTCGGCATTCTTTTTAATGGATTTCAACAGATTGATCATTTCCAACATCAGGTTCAGGGAAAGGGCATTTCTTTTTTCTGGGCGGTTAAGCGTGATGAACCCGATGCCTTCTTCAACCTTAAATTGAATGTCTTGATAATTCAACTGAGCCTCCCGAGATGGGCGCTTTCGCGTTTCAAGCGCTTGCGATCGTACCCTTTCTTGCCTTTGGGGGTGGAATGGAACCTTGTTGGTTTAGGGATCGGAGCCCTGACCTTAAGTCGGGGCTTTTTCTTTACTCGCATCATTATTCATCAGGCCGCTTTCTTGGTCAGGCGTTTTAATTTTTTTATTTTTTTCCTGACCAGAGAGAGCGCCTTTTTGTCATTTCCCTGAAGGAGTTTTGCTTTCTCGTTTTTCAGCAGGCGGATTTGCTTTTTCATTTCAGTCTTGTCAATTTTGACTTTGCCCGCCACCTTCTTTTTCTTAGTTTCTTTAATGACGTCGCCGCGGGCTTGATGGATGGCTTTGATGAGATCTTCTTTCTTCATGGCATGGACCCCGGTGATGTCGGGGTACTTTTTCAGGGATAGATCTCTCAATTCTGTGGCCGTCATTTTTTCCAGGTCATTTTCTTCCATCGAGGATCCTCCTTTTTGCATAACTCTTAAATATGCCGGCACCGCCTGCGATTTTTTTATCTGAATTTTAAGGGTTTGTCAATTCGAAAGTCTATCTTGCCCACCTTCACTTTTACTTTTTCCCTTTATTCTTGCCCCCATAGAGGCACGAAGGCGCTTCGTTTGGCCAATGAAGCAGCAGTTCTTTCATTTCCTTAAGCTTTACTTCTGCCGTTTCAGGAGGGGAAGAAGTCTTTTTTTGCTCTCTTTTTTAGGAGGCAAAGGGCGGAGTTTAGAGAAAAGCTTCTCCCGCCGATTGGCCGACACTCAGCGCCTCCCTGCCTCTTTCTGGCTAACCGCTCCGAATTTACACGTGAAGATGGAAAGTGAAGGAGGACAAGGAAAGTCTATTTAAACAGGGGTCCAGGGGTCGAGGGACCATGGAACTCAGGAATCCTTGGCCCCTGATTTTTTCAAATTTGGAAAATTCTCTTGCCCCATTCCTAAAAATCAGTATCATAGGGCCAGCACAACAGGAAAAAATCTAAAATATTTTTCAAGGGGGTTGCCCATGCCTAAATGGGAATATATGGTCAGGAAAACCGATTTCAAATCCTTAACCCAGCCTTCTTTCTTGGAACTGGAGAGGATGAGACTGACAGAGCATGGGGAAGAGGGATGGGAATTGATCTCCACCATTCCTTCCCAGCAAGGCGATGCTTTAATCATGTTCTTGAAAAGGCCCCTGGAAGAACCTGCGCCTAAAACATGAAAAAGAAGGTAGTGGAAAAAAACTTTAGACGGCGACAATAATCCCTTTTTTGACTGGATAAGTTTCAAATTCTGTCAAGCAATTGACAGAGGAAGTACTACTTGACATAACCACCTTCCCCTAAACGCCTTGAAATTATTCAAAAATATAGATTAAATGATATTGTTATCTTACGTTGAAGCATTTTACTTATTTGGCATGATCATTGCTGTTCCAATTATAAAAATTAAAGGGTTTCTTGGGGAAAATAAAATCGGCTTGCAAGAAACTGGGTACTATGCGGGTCCGAAAAATATCAACTTGATCAATTTTTAGAGAAGGTCTCAGTTAAATGATTTTTAAGAAGATTTTAGGCCAATCCCCGAAGGGGGGAGTCATAAACAAGGACGCGGAAGAAAAGAGGCATCTTGGTAATGAGATCCGCTCTCTCTTCCTGATCAGCTCGGAGATCAGCGCTCAAAAAGACCTGAATAAAATCCTGGAACTTATCGCCCGTGAATCCCTTACATCCCTAAAAGCACATCGCTCTACCATCTTTTCCATGGATGAAAAAAGCGGGGGTTTGAAAACCCAGTTCACTTTTTCTTCCGATTCATTGAATGAGCAGGCGGGCCTGTTAGAGGAAAAAGAGGTAGCCCGCAAAGCTCTAAAACAGCAGAAACCCTTCTTGTTCAGAGAGCCTAAGGATTTTGCCGAGTTTTTTAAATATCAAGAACGGGATCGAAAGATCACTTCACTCCTGTGTACTCCCTTCTCGCAGCGAGGAAAAGCCATAGGAGCGATCAGTGTAGTTCTGATCAATGAGGGGCGGCGTTTCGACGAAAAGAACTTACAATTACTCTCTGTCTTTGCCAATCATGCCTCCCTGGCCATAGAAAAAAACTATTTGCACGAAGAGATTAGCAAGGGAATCAATTTCCGGAAAGAATATGAACGATACCTGGACGACATTTTGGGCCAATTACATAATCTATCAAACCAAGAGCAGCGACGCATCGAAGAACATATCGGAAGTTTGCTGCCGGAGCAAAAAGTCGAGGATAAAGAACCTTCCGAACTCTTAGCGGAAGAAAAGATTAGCGGAATCAATGGAGCCGTAGCCTTGACTGGAGAATTGGACATCCATGGTGAGCAAGGGGAGCTATTAGACGAAATATTGCGAGTGGAGATTGAGGATGAATCCTTAAGCATGGCCGATGACCTGGTCGGCAACGGATTATTCATCCGGACACCAAACCCATTGGACCTGGGGGAACAATTCCCCATGAAGCTCTATTTCTCCCCTGGCGAGAAGCCGATCGAAGTAACCTGCAAGGTAATCTGGACAAATAAATATGGGCATGAGACCAAGGATTTACGCCGGGGTATGGGCGTGAAATTCCTGAACATCGAACCAGAAATCCAGAAGCGCGTGGAAGATTACCTCCAGGCTAAACGACTCAAGTTGAATGAATCCCTGGCCATGGAAAAATCAGCGTAAGGTAACCAGAGGAAAAATTTTTCTTGACAGCCTGTTCGACTCCATGATAAAAAGGTTTATATTAAAAAGGAGAAAGAAATGGAGCGACGTTTAAATATAGAATTTAGTGGCGGGTATTACTTTGGGTGGTTTTATTACGCCGGGGTCTACCCGCCGCCTGTAAGCTGATCATCATATTCATTGATTGATCAAGGCCGTGGGTAGACAAAGCGCTACCCACGGCCTTTTTATTTTGAGCCGTGGGAATCTTCTCACGGCTTTTTTTATTTTAAGAACATTTCGATGAATCCAAAAATGATGAACTCGTAAAAAGTCAGAATTCCTTTCATTATGTCATTCCGGCCCCGATTTTCATCGGGATAAACTCCAGCCGGAATCCAGTAAATTCAAGCAGTTCTATAGGGGTAGGGAGGGCCGATTGGTTTCGGTCCCCCCTCCCTCCGAACCGGACTGGCGGATCTCCCGCATCCGGCTCTCCAGTTGGTGGTTTTACCTCCAGGAGGATTGACGAAGCATGGACAGA
>VGSF01000158.1 GCA_016875165.1 Deltaproteobacteria bacterium | reverse complement strand
AATGCCTCAGCCTCAATAATTTTACTCAGAATGTGACGAATAGAGAAGCCGAAAGTAGAGGTGCGTCCAGATCCGAGCATTTTTCGCCTCGGGACTCATTGAAGCCGTTCTTGGATATAAAATATTGTTAACTTATCTGAGCCGACCAATTCGACACGCTGGCTCTTTCAAAAAATCGGCAGTTTATAAACAGACTCTAATTAGTTTTCATCCGGAAACACCATTTTTCTCCTCCCCCTCGATGGGGGAGGATGAAGGTGGGGGTGATTATGACTCGGAATTTCAAGACCTTCTATCTTTGCCCCCCTCACCCCAACCCTCTCCCGCCAAGGGAGAGGGGGGTTTCCGGAGGGATACTAATTTAAAATGTGTCGGACGAGCTAATGATGTTACTTTAAAAAATACCCCCTATCTTGTCAAGAGTATTTTTGGGGCTAATTTTGATGGATTCGTAAAAAGTCCGAAAACCCCGTTCCCCGTCATTCCGGCGACAGCCGGAATCCAGTTATTTATAGGAGTTATCAAACCTCTGGACTCCGGTTTTCACCTGTCTGCCAGGCACAGGCAGGCCGGAGTGACGACTTTTTACGAGATCATCAAATTTATTTGACATCTTTTTAAGGCATCTGATAATATGCTTTTAATTGATGTATTGAGGAGGCATCTATGAGGACCACGATGGCCATCAAGAAAGATTTACTTAATGAAGTAAAAATCCTTTCAGCGGCTAAAAGCAATAAAGAAGCTGTTGAGATCGCCCTGGAAGAGTTCGTTAAAAAGAGGAAAGCCAAAAAATTACTTAAGCTGGAAGGGAAAATCGAACTGTCTTTTACTCAAAAAGAATTAATTGCCCGAAGGAGAAGAGATGTTCCTCATCGATAGTTCAGTATGGGTCGAGTATTTCCGTCCGGCTGGTTTTCTGGGAGTAAAAGAAAGGGTTAGACAAATCCTTCAAAGAGAAGAAGCGGTCTCCTGCGGAATTATCATGGTTGAGATTTTACGGGGAGCTAAAAACGAAAAAGAATTCCAGACCCTTAAAGAATCTCTTTGGTCTCTTCCTCAGATTTCCTTGGATGATGCCGTAATTGAACGAGCTGCCCAATGGGGATTTTTGCTGGAGAGGAAAGGGAAAATCATTCCGACTACTGATCTCTTTATAGCCTCAGCCGCCTACCAGAAAGCCTGTCTATTACATTCTGATAGTGATTTCATAACCATCTCCTCATTAGTGGATCTGGACCAGGAAAAAATTTGATTTGGGAAAAGGTGGTGGATTTTTTCTCTTTTTCCAATTAAGATCATTACGTGATCGATCTGCATATTCATACCAACGCTTCCTCTGATGGCCAACACTCTCCCCGCGAAATTTTTGAGATGGCCTGGGCCAAAGGTCTCCAGGCCATCGCTTTCGCGGACCACAACTCCATTGATAACGTGGAAGCAGGATTCAAGCTATCCGCAGAGTTTGGCATCGAATTTGTCTCCTGCCTGGAGCTGAACACATTTCACAATGGTCTTGATCTGCATCTTCTCGCTTTTTTTATCGATCCCCGCAGCACGGCCTTGCACAACTGGATGGCCGAAATCCGCCGGAAAAAACAAGAGCAGGCGGAAAAGAGGCTGCAAAAACTGAATGAATTGGGCTTTATCTTCAACTGGGACGATCTGCGTAGATTTTCCGCCGACCGCCTTCCCACAGGTATGTCTTTCCTCAGGGCCATCCTCAGTCGCAAGGAAAACCTGAAAGACCGGCGCTTAAAGCCATACACCGACGGCAATCGCTCGTTTTCTCCTTACGTAAGCTTCTACCGTGATTACCTGCGGGGAGGGAAGCCTGCTTTTGTCCATATGGAAGACATTTATACCATCGACGCCATCCGCAAAATTAAGGAATTAGGAGGAATCCCTGTTCTGGCTCACCCTTCAGATACGGGCGAGAAAAACCTGCGGGATCTGGTTGAAAACGGATTGGAAGGCCTGGAGGTTTATTCACCCTACCATGATTTAAACGAGCAAAAAGCATTCCGGGATTTTGCGGAAGAACACAACCTGCTAATCACTGCCGGCTCTGACTTTCACGGGAAGATAGTTAAACCGGATATAGATCTCGGCCAGGTCTCTGGTAATCATTACGAATTACTTCTCAAAATGAAAGAGTTCCGAAAGGGCAAAGAATGAAAAAAGAAAAAATCAAAGGGGTGATCTTCGACCTCGACGGCACCCTGATTGATTCTTACCAGGCTATTTATCTTGGGTTTCATTATGCTTATACGAATATGGGTCTTCCCCCTATGACCCACGATGAAGTAAAAGAAATTGTTGGTCTGGGGCTCAGCCATACCTTCCAGGATCTTTTGGGAAAAGAACGGGTTCCGCAGGCCCTGGCCTTATTCCGCAAAAAATATGAAGAAGTTTTTCGAACCAATACCTATCTCCTCCCGGAAGTTCGCGAGGTCCTGGAGGCGCTTTATGGGCGGAGAATCCAGTTGGCGGTCGCCACCAACAAACTCGGCCGTTTCTCGCGGGAGATATTTGAGCATTTTGCAATGAAGAAGCTTTTCACTGTCATCATAGGAGATGGAGATGTTGCGCAAAACAAGCCGCACCCGGAAATGCTTTATTTGGCCCTGGAGAAAATGGGTTTAAAAAAAGAAGATACGGTATTTGTCGGCGATTCCCTGATCGACATCCAAACCGCCAAGAATGCCGGGTTGAGAGTGTTCGTAGTTCCGACGGGGAATACGGGCAGGGAAGATCTGGAAAAAGCTCGGCCAACAATCGTCCTCAACAGGCTCTTAGATCTTTTAACCTACATTGAATGGCCCGAAGCAGCAAAAAAGTGAAACATCCTCTTGACCCCTGATAGATATAAAGCTTACAATAAGAGCTTCTGGCAAAAGTCCGTAATTTACCCTTCGACAGGCTCAGAGTGAACGGGCTTAGGTTGAAATTATTTAGTTTTTTCGTTCGTGGTGAGCTTGTCGAACCACAAAAAATACTTTTGCAAGAGGCTCACTAGGGTAAATTTATAAATAGAAAGGAGGATACAGAAACTTTTTAATCTGAAAATCTTTTCATCTTTTCGAAAAGGAGGTCTGTGATCATGCCCCTTGATGAATTGCTGCAGAGGTTGGTCAATGTAACTCCTGGACAAAAATTATTTTTATCCGTCTATTTAGACTTACGCCCCGACCAGACTGGGAAAAAAAACCATACAACTTTTCTCAAAACTCGCCTTGCCGAGCTTTCCAACCTGTACCCCGCGCGTTCCCCTGAACAATCCCTTTTGGCCAAAGATGTTAAACGCCTCCACAAGTATCTGGCGGAAGACCTCGATGCTTCCTGGAAAGGCCTGGCCATTTTTTCCTGTTCTGAGGAAGACTTGTTCATTCCCATCCCTATGCCCATACCACCGGCGAATGATCTGAACCTTTCCCCTTATCCCTGTCCTTTCTCCCTGCTCCGGCATGCCGCCCTTTACCAAACACATGCCGTGATAGTGGCTAATTCTCGTCAGGCTCGCCTTTTCCTTGTTCGCCTGGGAAGTTTGGCCAAGCAGATTACTCATACCTGGGATGAAAAACACACTACGCGCTTCGGCCGTATGGGTTTATCTACGCAAAGGTTTCAGCGTCATCGGCAAGAGCATATAAAACAACAGGGAAAAGAGATCATAGAAAGTTTGGAAAAGTTGGTTGTCCTGGAAAAACCGGAATGTCTTTTTTTTGTCGCCGAAGAAGGAATGGAGGCAGAACTGAAAAAGCAATTGCCGGCAGCTTTGAAAAAAAAGGTAACTCCGCTTTATTCCTTTAATACCCACGACCCGGATCATAAAATATTATCCGGGGCCGCCGAGGCCCTCGGGATGGCTTCCAAGGCCAAAACCGAAACTATGGCCCAGCGCATCCTGCAAGAGGCAGAACCATTGGGGCAGGCCACGGCTGGCCCTGAACCGGCTTTGAGCGCGTTGCAGAACCACCAGGTCGAACGCCTGATTATGGATTCCCGGTTCGATGCTGGAGGCTGGAAATGCACAGGATGCCTTCGCCTGGGTATGGGCGGGTCGCCGAAAGTCTGTCCGTTCTGCGGAGGCGGTATCAGCTCCGCCAACCTGCGCGAAGAGATCGTAATCAAAGCCCAGTCTCAGGGGGTTGATCTCCTTTTCACAGAAAACTACTCTCCCTTGATGAAGGTTGGGGGAATCGCCGCTTTGCTTAAATACAAGTCGCCCAAAAAACCGTGGGATAATCGGCGCTCAGTTTCGCGCCCACCCTCATTTTTAAAGTTGCGTTTTTATTCCAGGCGGCACTCTGGTGCGGGCGGTCAGTTTTCATTTGATAATTTTTCGGCAGATGGATATAATGGGCCAATAAATTAGCCACAGAGGGCACAGAGATCACAGAGTTTTTAAGACCATAATTAAGAAAAAAGTAAAGGAAAAGTGTCAAAGATGATCCGTCTAAGGCGGACTATGCTTTTTCCGCGACAGCGCGCTGAAAAAGTGGCCCGCCTCAGGCGGGCAGCGAAAAGTCCTGAAATCCCCCCTAACCCCCCTTTGGCAAAGGGGGGAAGGGGGGATTTATGGCGATACAGGGGAAAATTCGTTCTTACCAACATGTTGGTAGTAATACCGACGCATTAAATAACCTGTCATTGCGAGGAGTGGAACGACGAAGCAATCCCATGAAGAATGAGATTGCCGCGCCCCTTGGGCTCGCAATGACTTGTAAAGACATTTATTACGCTCGTATTAGTTGCGCAGTAAGCGCCTAAAGTTGAAAAAGGCAATTCCTATACAATAAATTTAACGGGGAAAAAATGAAACTTGTTCTTCTTTTTCTCTTCTGTGGTGTTCTCACCATGGGAGGTTGTTATTACACCCTGCGCTTTACTGAGGGAACAAAAATCTCCGCGGCCCAGATGCAGGAAATTAAATTAGGCAAAACAACTGAATTGGACCTTATCAAGATTTTGGGGCCTCCTTCCAAGAAAGAAACGAAACTGGACGGAACAGAAACCCTCATTTACATCCACTTCCAAATCGAGAGTCCGACCCTCCCGGGAGGGGTTGTACTTCATGGTTTTCTTGATAAGGATCGGGAAGAGATTTTTGAGGTCATCCTCAAGAATGGAGTCGTTCAAAGCTTTCACTTTCTAAAACCATGATGAGGAGGAAAGAATGATAAAAAAAGAGCTTGGTTTCTTTTTTGGAGGAATCATCCTGCTAAGCCTTTTATTCCAGGCGGGATGCGCAGGCAGCAAGACCTACCTGCTCAACTTGAGCTATGATACTTCAAAAACCGTTCCATTCCTGGCCGGCGCTTCTGAGCCTGTAAATCTGGCCCTCTATAATTTTCAGGATACCCGGCCCGATCGCCTTTACCTGGGTCGTCGGGTTTACCGGGATGGAATGGTTGATTTCTTCAAGGCGGATGCTGGAACTGTAGAACAGGTTGTAACTAAATCCATCGCCAAAATGCTGGAAAAAGCCGGATTTAAAGTGACCCTGGTCAACCGTTTCCTGGACCCTTCCAAAGAAGATTTTAAAGACATTCCTGCGGATGTTGCTTTTGGGGGGAGCATTGAAGCTTTATGGGTCGAGGGCAAAAGCGGTTTGGCAACAACCGACACCAATGCCCGGATGAATATACGGGTTAATTGGGGGTTGGTTAAGGAAAGGACCTGGATCACCAAGACCATCGAAGGAAGCGCCCAGGAATCTGACCGCCCGCTTTATCAACCCAAACACGCTGAAGCCTTGATTAACGATGTTTTTAAAGACGGGGTGAATAAACTTCTCAAAGACGAGATCCAGCTAAAGGAAAAACTATTGAAAGCAAAGTAAGATGGTTTCGTAAAAATTGTAAAACTGTCACTCCTGCGAAAGCAGGAGTCCAGAACTGCTTGAATTTACTGGATTCCGGCTTTCGCCGGAATGACAGAGTGAAAGGAATTCTGACTTTTTACGAGATAATCAAGTAACATTATTGTTTTTCTATGCAGGCTGTAAAAGACAAGGCCAGGATAAAACCTGGCCTTGTCTTTTCAGGCCTACTTCCCCGCCTCCGGTCCCGCCTACGGCGGAACTCGATTTTATCTTCAGGAAAAGCGGCCTGGTTTGGGGCCGCAGGCAGACCCGGGACCTATATCCGATCCTTTTACACCACCACAGGAAAAGGAAGAAACCATTCGTTGCGGCCTGGAATCTCCGCACTTGGGACAGGAAATCTTCAATTCCTTCTCCAAAACCCCATGGATCATCTCAAATCGATGAGAGCACTTTGAACATTGATACTCGTAAATAGGCACGTTAAATAACCTCCTTTGTAGTCGTATAGTCATATAGTCGAATAGTCTTTGGTCTTTATCTTTGACCTTTCACCTTTTACCTTTAACCTGTTTTTATAGCCTTAACCTAAGGCCAGTATCAACCCGATTATGGCCCCGAGGCCGGTGCTTAAATACGGGTTGCAAGTCAGGCCTCAGGTACTGCCGATGCTTGAAGAAAGCAGGTTTAGGCCATAGCCTATCGCTGCTCCTATAGTCAATCCCAGGATGATTTTAAAGGCCATTTTATTTTTTTCCTTTCACAATACTTTCTTTATGATTTTTTCCAGTTGGTTTTTGGGCGCAGCGCCCACTACCTGATCAACCACCTGCCCGCCTTTGAACATGATCAAAGTTGGGATGCCCCGGACTCCATAATTAGCCGGGGTCGCTGAATTTTCATCCACGTTTACCTTGGCAAATTTGATTTTCCCAGAATATTCTTGGGAAAGCTCTTCGAAAATGGGGCCTATAACCCGGCAGGGCCCGCACCAGCTCGCCCAAAAATCGACGAAGGTCGGTTGTTCAGCCTCCAGAACTTCTTTCTTGAAAGTATCGTCTGTTACGATAAAAAGGTCTTTTCCTTCCGCCATTGAGGTCATCCTCCTGAAGTTTATTTTTGAAAACTATTAAATTAGCAACAGAGGACGCAGAGATCACAGAGTTTTTAAAACCGAAAAAATAAAGGATAAGTGTCAAGTGTCTAAAGTGATCCCGCTGAAGACTTACTAAAGTTAATAAAATTCCTAAACTATAAATTTGATTATCTCGTAAAAAGTCTTCACTCAGGTGAAAACCGGAGTCCAGGGTATTTATAAGCATTTGAAAATACTGGATTCCGGCTTCCGCCGGAATGACGGGGAAAGGGGCTTCCGGACTTTTTACGAGTTCGTCAAATTTACTCTCCATTTTTTTTCTTATTTATTAAAAGGGTCTTCTCCAAATCGTGTGGGTAAAAATAAGCCTAAAAATATCAAATAGCCCTTTATTTATGCGGTTTTTATGACTTGTAAAGGGTGTAAAAATAATGCTATGAATTTCTCATGCGAAAACATAAACGACTCTGGGACCTTTT
>VGSF01000157.1 GCA_016875165.1 Deltaproteobacteria bacterium | reverse complement strand
TCTCCGTGGATGGGGCGGGGCTGACGCCTTCCGCCTCCTCCGGCGGAGGTTCAGTGAGTGCACCATGAACAGGGATATCCCAGCCGATGCTTCCGGCGCGTACCGGCCTGGCCCCCCGGCCAAAACATAATCTTTTCCATGGTTATTTCCTCCGATATTCCTGTCATAGCCACTCGTGACTGAAGGGTTACCAATAAACAGTTTCCGTAACAAAGTCTTTTTTCATTGCTAATTTGCCAATGCTCATTGACCATTGATAATTTTGCAGCGATAGCCTGAGGTTAAAAATGAATAATCGGACAAAGATAAAAAGGCGATTCTCCCCAACTTTATTTTTTCAACTTGGACCGTGCTTTACGGAACCATTGAACCACAAAAATTAGGAGGAGAAAGCCAATTCCCAAACCATCGGTAATCCAACCAGGTTTGATCAATAAGACCCCGGAAGCAATGAGCAAGACCCTTTCGAAAAAATAAGTCGGGATGAGGAAAAAACCCTGAAGCCCTCCACCCAAAGCCATGCATCCGATCACTGCCGTGAAAAAAGCCGTTAAAATTTCCAGTGGGGCCCCCTGAAAAAGAAGGACGGGAGCGAAGATGAAAAGGAAAGGAACGAAATAAGCGACCGCGGCCAGGCGCATTGCTTCAAAACCAACCCGAAAGGGGTTAGCCTGGGCAATCCCTGCTCCGGCATAAGCTGCCAGCGCTACCGGCGGGGTGATGGTGGAAAGACAGGCGTAATAAAAAACAAACATATGAGCGGCCAGGGGCAAGACTCCCAGTTTAATCAGGGCCGGAGCTCCCAGGATAACCGTAAGGATATAAGCGGCTGAAGTGGTTAGGCCCATGCCCAGAATCAAAGATACCGCCATAATAAAAATCAGGGTAATAATGAGAATCCCGCCCGAAGCATCAATGATCATTCCGGAAAGTTTAAGGCCCAGGCCGGTTTGGGTAATGATGCCGATGACGATTCCGGCGCAGGCACAGGCCATTACCACTTCCAGCGAGCCCAGCGCTCCCTTCTCCAGGGCCTGTAGGAAGGCCGGAAGGTTTATCCGGGTCTCTTTCTTCAGAAAACTTATAAGAATGACGGAGATGATCGACCAGAATCCGGCTTTCATCGGCGAATAGCCCATGACCAGGAGGATAACCAGGATGATGGCCGGCAAAATGAGAAACCCCCTGGCTTTCAGAATCGGTTTGAGCCGGGGAAGCTCTTCTTTGGGAATTCCGGAAAGACCCACCTTCAAAGCTTCCAGGTGAACCATCCAGAGCAGGCTCCAGTAATAGAGAATGGCCGGGATCACCGCGGCAATACATACGCTGAGATAAGAGATTCCTAACATGTCGGCCATGATGAAGGCGGCAGCTCCCATGATGGGGGGCATGATCTGGCCGCCGGTCGAGGCCACGGCTTCCACTGCTCCGGCGAAAGCCGGGCGGTAACCGATCCGCTTCATCAGGGGAATGGTGAAAGACCCTGTTCCTACGACATTGGCCACAGCGCTTCCGGAGATTGTCCCGAAAACCGAGCTGCTTAGCACGGCCACTTTGGCCGGCCCTCCCCGGAGATGACCGGCAATGGTATTGGCCAGATCAATGAAAAATTCACCCATGCCCGACCGAACCAGGAACGCTCCAAATAAAACGAAAATGAATATGAAACTGGAGGATACCCCCAAGGGGACGCCGAAAATTCCTTCGGTCGTTAGATATTGGTAGGAAGCAAAAGAACTAAGATCAATGCCGCGGTGGCCCCAAACCCCGGGGATGTATTTTCCAAAAAAGGCGTAAAGGATGAAAACGACAGCAATCAAAGGAAGCGCCAATCCCAGGGTCTTGCGGGTCGCCTCCAGAACCAGGATAACCAGAATGATCCCCAGCCAGATGTCCCGTTCCGTCGGCTCCCCTCCGCGCATCATGAACTCTTCAAAGCCCAGGGTGAGATTAAGGATGGCTATCACGGACAGGGAAATTAAGGTCCAGTCCAAAAACAGGGAGGCCGATGAGCGGGTTGATCCATTTTTCCTGAACGAATACCGCAGAAAAACCAGAAGAAAACCAAAGAGCAAATGCACCCCTCTTTGTTTCATGGCCGTGAGCAAGCCAAACTGCGCGGTATATAAATGAAAGAGGGACATGGAGATGGCCAGAAGCGTGATTAAAGCCTGGTTAAATCCTCTGCCAAATTGTTCCCGCAAAGGTTTTAAGAAATCAGCTTTGGGGTCTTTCATTGATTTTCCAGCTCCTTTGAATCCATTTTAAATACTGATTAAAGAGGATTTGCCCCCGAACTTTTTTCTCTCCGCGGATTTCGATGATCTCGCCGGAAGAAGCAAATTGCTGTAAGGGATACGCACCTTGCGGTAGAACAAGCCGATGATCGGCAATATCCCCCAGGAAAAAAGATAACTTGTCCAACAGGCGACGGATCCGGCGGATCTTTCCCAGGCCATCTTCTATCGTCAGATCCCCCTCCACGAATCCCTGCCCACCCAGGAAGGACTGAAGGGTCATTCCGGTGAGATAAATTCTCAGATCCGGTTCAATGGTATAATGCTCCCAGACAAATCCCCGGTCGTAGGAATGGAGAAATTGCAGGGTAAATTCCTGGGGTGGTTCAAGAGGGAGGATGAGGAGCTCCCGGGAAGATCCCTGGCTCCCCACCACCAGGCAAGGGACTTGCTGAAACAGATAGATCGTGGTGGTTAAGAGAATCAGCCCGCCAAGAACCCACCACGTACGCCTCGCTCGAATTCCCATCTATTTGAGGAGGCCTTTTTCCTTGAAATATTTATGGGCCCCTGGATGCCAGGGAATGGGCATCCCTTTTACCGCGTCCTTCAGGACAATCTGTTTAAAGGCTACGTGAATCTGATGGAGTTCGCCGATGTTTTCAAATACTGCTTTGACGACGTCATAAACCAGCTTTTCTGGTAAATCCTTGTGGGTGGCCAGAATTCCCACGTACGACAGGGTATGATAATCTTTTTCCTGCCCCTTGTAAGTGTTGCCCGGAATGATGCTCTTAAAATAGAAGGGGTATTTTTCGATGATCTTGTCGGCAATCTTTGGGTCCTGATCCAGGAACCTTACTTTATGGGTCGTCGTCAGCTCCATCAAAGCCGGAGCTGGCGTTCCTAACAGGGTCATGCCGGCCTCGATGGTCTTATCTTTCAGGGCCGAAACGGTCTCCGGATGGTGAAGGAATTGGGGAGTAATATCTTTGTATTCGATCCCGTATTCGGCCAGGATCAGACGGGACATTACTTCGGTTCCGCTGCCCGGCGCTCCCAGGCCGATCTTCTTGCCTTTCAGATCCTGAATCCTCTTCACCGGCGAATCGGCCAGGACGAAGATTTGCTGCTCAATAGGGTAGGTAGAAAAAACCCCGCGCAGCTCTTCATGGGGGCGCTTGGCTTTGAATGTTTCTGCCCCTTTGAACCCAAAAAAAGCGGCGTCGGGCATCAACAGAGCAAAATCCATCTTCTTGTCGCCTATGGCCCGGATGTTCTCGATGGAGGCTCCCGAAGGTTGAGCCGTGGCATCGACGTTGGGGACATGTTTATTGATAATCTTGGCGATTCCACCCCCTAAGGGATACCAGGTTCCCCCTGTGCTGGCCGTGCCAATGACCAGACGCTGGGTGGAGGCTGAGGATACCCCCGCGGAGAAAGCTATTAACGCAACCGTAAAACAGGTTAAAATAACGAGACTTTTGATTTGATTCTTCTTTCTTCTTGCTGCTGTAATCATGGTTTACCTCCTGAATATTTTTTTCTTATGATTTTTCCCTCTCTGTTTCCATCCCCTCCTTTCCAAAGTTGGCACTATTATCCAGGCGTCGCGTCTCAGAAATAGATTGGCAAATTCCAATTTCTCCGCATAACCCGGGCAGTATCCGAGTTTACCCAGTTGAAGGAAAATTTGCAAGGAAAAGGTTAGGGTCATTCTTTTAACATCTCCCGCAGCTCCCGCTTTAAGACTTTGCGGTTGGGATTCCTGGGAAATTCCTCAATGAACTTCACTCCTTTGATAGCCTTATAAGCAGCTAAATTTTCTTTGCAGAACTGGACCAACTCTTCCTCAGTGGGCTTCTGACCGGGTTTGGGGATGACGAAGGCCATCGGGCTTTCCCCGCGTTTAGGGTCGGGTATGCCGATGACCGCGGCTTCCAGGACTGCCGGATGAGTATGCAGGAACTCTTCGATCTCCCGCGGGTATACGTTGTAGCCGCTGCAGATGATCATGTCTTTTTTCCTGTCCAGGATATAAAGATACCCATCTTCGTCCATCTTACCCAAATCACCCGTGTACAGCCAGCCTCTTTTCAGGGTTTCTGCCGTTGCCTCCGGGTTGTTGTAATATCCCTTCATAACGGCCGGTCCACGAATGACCACCTCGCCGACCTCCCCGGCAGGCGCTTCCCGATCCTGTTCGTCAAATATTTTTACTTCCAGTTCCGGAAGAGGAAGGCCTACAGAGCCAGGTTTGCGCGTCCCGAAAACAGGATTGGCCGTAGCCGCAGTAGTAACCTCGGTCAACCCGTAAGCCTCGACCATGGGAATCTTGAACTTCTCTTCAAACTTGCGCAAAACCTCCACGGGCAGGGGCGCGCTTCCGGACATGGCCACTTTCCATGATGAGAGGTCATAATTTTTCGTCCGGGGGTCATGGACGAGCATGTAATGGAGGGCCGGAGCTCCGCTGATCATGGTGGCCCGATATTTTTCGTTGGCTTTGAGGAATTCTGCAAAATCTAGCTTGGCCTGGATGACTGCCGTCGCTCCCAAATACACAACCGCCAGCATGTTGACTGTCAGGCCCATGGCGTGAAAGAGGGGCGTTACAGATACGCGCACCATGTCTTCATCCAGGGCCAGAGCTTTTACAAGGCCGGGCACATTGGAGTAGAAATTGGCGTGGGTGATCATCGCACCTTTGGGAAACCCGGTCGTTCCAGAAGTGTAAATCATGGTGGCTGTATCATCAGGCGCGCAGTCATTAGTCATCGGCCTCGAAGGCTTTTCGGAAAGAAGGTCGGAAAAAAGACGGGATTCGGGCAAGGGTTGTTTTCCGATGACCACTAAATTTTTTAGAAAAGTGAGTCCCGGGCGTAGGGAACGAACCATCTCCATCTGGCTGTGATGAACGATCAGCGTGTTCACCTTGGCATTTTCCAGAATATGCCTGGACTCCCGGGCCTTTAACATGATGTTGATGGGAATGACTACAGCTCCCAATTTAACTGCGGAAAACCAGGAGATGATGAACTCCAGGCTGCTGGGGGAAAAAACAGCCACCCGGTCGCCCTTCTGCACACCCATCTTTTGTAGTCCTAAAGTAAATGACTCGCTCAATTCCTGAAGGGTTTGATATGTCGTTCCCTGGTCGTCAAAATAAAAAGCCGGTTTGTTCGGCAAACGCTCGCTGGTTTTATTCAGGATATCGGCGATATTCATTTTTTTCTCCTCCCTGGAAAAAGGCGCATTGGTTTTAACTCGCCTTCTTGTGGTATATTCTTAAGGCATTATAGCAAGTGAAGAGAGTATGGACAACTTAGAAGAAAAACTCCTGAAAAAATCTAAGATCCTTCAGGCGGCCTGCCGGATAGCTGAAAAGCGGGGAGAAGAAGTCCATCTGGTAGGCGGAGCGATACGGGATCTTCTGCTGGGAAAACCGCTGGGTAAGGACTTCGATTTTGTGGCCCAGGCAGATGCCGGTGTCCTGGCCAAAGCCATGGCCGGGGAGATGAGAGGGCATGTTTTCCCCCTG
Source organism: Deltaproteobacteria bacterium (assembly GCA_016875165.1). Classification (GTDB taxonomy): domain Bacteria; phylum Desulfobacterota; class SM23-61; order SM23-61; family SM23-61; genus JAHJQK01. Next base: position 1,627 of record VGSF01000157.1, on the reverse strand, counting down.
GATGAAACTTTGGGCGCCTGGCGGGTGGTTCTGAGGAAGGGAAAAAGAAAATTTGAGATTGATTTTTCTTCCATGCAGGGGAAAAATATTTTCGAAGACCTAAGACAAAGGGATTTTACAATCAACTCCATGGCTATCCCTCTGGAAAAGCTCTTTCATGAAGGCTCTCCTTCCCTTATCGACCCTCTGAGAGGTGTTTCCGACCTGCGGCAAAAGATCATCCGGGCAAACTCTGAAGAATCCCTGCGTCAGGATCCATTGAGAATGCTCAGGGCTTTCCGGTTTTCTTCCACCCTCGGATTAAAGCTAGAGGAAAAGACCTTGCGTATGATCCAGGAGAATAAAGAATTAATTCTCCGGTCAGCCGGAGAAAGGATACGGAGCGAATTGTTTGCGGCTTTGAATCAAACCCAGGCCGGCCGTTTTCTAAGAGACCTTTACAGGTCCGGACTCCTTACTCAGATCATCCCTGAGGTTCAAGGATGGGAAACCCTGGACCAGGGGACACATCATGACTTTCCCCTCCTGGAGCATGCTTTCAAAACAGTAGAGGCGGCAGAATTCATCCTGGCTCATCTCGCGGACATCTATCCGGCCTATGCCTCGCCCCTCTCTAATCACTTTACCGAGGTCATGGAAGAAGGAATAAACAGGCAAGCGCTATTTAAGTTCGCGGCCTATTTACATGATTCCGGCAAGCCCGGAACAAGGAGCGTTGACCCTGATGGCCCATCCTGCCGTTTTTTGGACCACGATCTTAAAGGTCAAAAGATTAATGCGGCGATTGCCCGGAGAATCAAGCTCAGCCGGAGATCTATACGCATCCTATCCGGGATCACCCGCCACCATATGCGAATACTAAGTTTATCCAAAGGGCAACGGTTAACGCCGCGGGCGAAGTATCGTTTCTTCCGGGATTTAGGAAAGGAGGGAATTGACCAGGCGCTCTTAGCCCTGGCTGATGGGCTGGCTTCGAAAAAAATAGACTTCCTTTGGACTAAGTTTCAGGACCTCCCCGGGGACCTCGGAAAAATCAAGGAAGTTGCCGGGGAGCTTATATGCTTTTACCATGAAGAATTTTCCCGGAAGCCGCAAAAGCCATTGCTCGATGGCCGGGAGATCATGGAGGTCTTCGGCTTAAACCAGGGCAAGGCAGTGGGGAACCTTCTGGCCCAACTCCGGGAGGCAGAGCTGGCCGGCATGGTTCGAAGCCGGGAGGAAGCCATAGAATTTTTAAAAACTTGCTCTCCTTCAACTTGAACAGTAATCTATTTTAATTAAGGAGTACGGAAGCCAAGTCGAAAGGTAGATTCGCTTGGCATCATAAGGCGCTGGTAGTTTCATTGATGGGGCGGGAAACGGCTCCCCGCCTCACTCTGTGGAGATAAGGTCTGAATTTATGGGAAAGGTTTCTTCCCAGCCGATGCTGCCGGCACTCATCTCCCTTCCGGCTTGGCCAGGACTATAGCGGTGGCGTAAAAGTGAGGGGCGCAAGTTTTAAAAAAAGGGTCTTCTCCAAATCGTGTGGGTAAAAATAAGCCTAAAAATATCAAATAGCCCTTTATTTATGCGGTTTTTATGACTTGTAAAGGGTGTAAAAATAATGCTATGAATTTCTCATGCGAAA
>VGSF01000156.1 GCA_016875165.1 Deltaproteobacteria bacterium | reverse complement strand
TCCGACTCAGAGTAGAATAATGCTATCTCAAAGAGCTTTTCCGGCTCCAACACAGCGGCTTCCGGGCTAAAGCTGAGGATTAAGCGCCTGATTTCGTCCAGGCCGGCTACCCGGAAGGTAATTTCCATGCTGCCATCCGAGTTTGGTGATCTTCTGGCTCTCATGCCAGATCTTCTCGCCAAACCACCGGGCCCAGCCGGGCGAAATTCTAACCTTCACCGTGTAAAACTCATCATGCATGACCTTGAAGCTGTAGCGCATGAAATCGTCCAGGTTAAAATCCTTTGGCAGGGTGAAAAGGGCATTGGCGTACCCTGTTTTGAGCTTCACAGCTTCTTTTATTTTTGCCATTTCCCCTTCTCCATTCAGCAAATCCTTTTACTGAGCCTTTTGGCGCAACCCAGCAGAGGATGCCATTTCCATCTTGGACACAATTTCCCGGTTTACGAGATCAAATGCCTCCTGAATGTCGTAATTGACATCTGCCGGCAGTAATGGCTCAATATCGCTTATGAAGCCCCGATGTTTCATTTTATCCCGGAGATTTTTTTCATAAAGCCTACCGTCAACGATCCTCCCCTCAGATTTCATGTAACCATGGAAAATCTCGACTATCCTGGTGGCATTCGCCTTTCCCTCCGTAAGGCCCAACCATAAATCGAGGAGATCGCGCCCCTTTCTCCTCTGATACAATGCCCGCACCTTTGTGCCAAGTAATTCTTCAAGGGTGTATGTTGTAATGCGACAGCTTCCCTGAAACCACCGGGAATCCACAGAAAACGGGTGCTTTCGAAAATCATCCACGGCGAAATGCTCTCTCGTGTTGATTTCCACCTTCATGCGCAATGAAACAACCGGAGGGCCCTCCGACTCCATCCGATAGGTCAGGGTTACGGCCTCCCCCGTTTGCTTCCGACGTGGTTTTCCCAGTAGGCTGTTTAGTATCTCCTGGACCTTGTCAATGATTGGTCCGATACCCCCCGGTTTAATCTGGACAAGATCAATGTCGTCAGAATATCGACGAGGTAGATTCAAATAGAGCTTATGCAATGCCGTCCCACCCCGGAAAGCCAGACTCTTGGACAGAAAGGGATCTTGAAAGATGGCCACCAGCGCCCGGCTCATGATCAGGTCTTGTTCCGTCTGGGCATCGGAGGCCCAGGGAGCTGTGCTACGCCAGGCAACGATATGGGCTTTCGGAATCATAGGTCACTTTCCACGTCCGTATTGATAAGAAGTTGCCACCGGGCATTTTTCCCGGCGCCTCGAACAGGCAGCGAGGGGTCCAGCCTGGCTGGCAGAGGCTTCTGTTTTTCAACCCATTCCGCAAGACTTTTTGCCAACTTAGGGTAACCAGCCTTCTCTAACAGCCATCCCAAACGCTGTCCATAGGCCAGATTGCCGTCAGCTTTTACAGACTCCAGGAGCTTTGCTCGGTCGATTGTTTCTCCGAGCTCCTGGAGTACGGTGAGCACCCGGTCAAGTCCCCCGATGGACCTGGCGTAACGGATTAGGTCAACGGCAGTGCCTTCCGGGGTAGAAACGGAAATAAAACCGGTTTGAACCTTGATAGGAACAACGGGAGTAACCTCAAGATTCTTCTTGGAAAAAAACCGGATGGACAGGTTTTTTACCTGGAGTTTTCTAAGGGGTCCGGTCGTGACCACCTGGAATTGCTGGGGTTGCTGGTGAGCGGCGCCATGGAGGGCTGCAGCGGTCAGCAAGCCTACATAATATGGACGCCCCGTATAGGCCATCAAATCGGCAATGAACCAATCGGCGGGCAAGATCTGGGTGGAGTTGAATTCGAGAGGGACGATGATATAGAAACCCCTGGAAATTCGATGAATTCGCCTCTTTTTCTGCAACCGGGAAACCGCCATCTTAAAGGCGGCATCGCTGATCTGGATGGTCTTAAGAGCCTCTTCACGGGTAAAGTAATAGAGCCCCTGGGCCTGGCGGGAATCGATCCATTTGGCCAATTTGGTGGGAAAAGAGGTGTCAGCATTCTGGAGCAAGACGATCCTCGGTTAAAATCCGCCTTTGCAAATAGTAACGCAAAACGTTACTTTATGCAAACGATAACTTTTCTCATATGATCTCACAAAATCGTTTCCCATATGCTGCCCGCTTTTCCCGTAGCTGATAGCCAATTTTCTTGGCCGGCCTTTCCGGCGCTGCCATCAACTGATGAATTGCCGCCACGGGGGGATAAGAAATAATTTCCTTCATAGTCACCAGGTCTACTGGACCTTGGTCATCTTTCCGATATCAGATAATTGACGCGCACCATAAGATACCCCGCAGTTAAGGCAGAACCTAAAAGGCGCCTTGATGTAATGGTAAGAGTCTCCTGCTGATGTTTCTGCTCCGTCAGTGCCAATAGATACCTTTTGCGGCAGGTCAGGTAATCTATTTCGTCGGCACCTAAGGGCTCCGCGATTCTCATCAAGCCAATCGACGGGAAGACGGCTCAGGATTTCCTCCTCTTGTTCGGGCCAAGGATTATTTGAATTGTTATAGAGAAAACCTGCCTCACTTTCGTCGCTCTGGTAACGATCGGATAAATCTCTGGGGGTATATTTTCTTCTCTTGGTTTCAGGGTCCTTCTCGACTCGAACAGAATAGTATTCTTGGCCGCATTCCCGGCAGAAGACAACCGGGAGCAGAACCCGCGTTCGATCACCCGGTACAAATTGCTGCCCATAGACAGTAATAAAGCGAGACTCCTCTGGTTCGAGTGAGGCAAAAACATTATTCCCGCGGCTTATAAATTGATGTAAGCGGAAGGCAAAAACCGGGAAGCCGGTATCTGGATCGGTACAGGGGTAGCCGGCAAGGAGGCCTCCCTGGATGGCTTGAGCGCAGCGTTCTTCTGTAATTCCGACGAGTTTATTTAATTCCTTTGCGGCTCCATCGGGGCCGGTGATGCTCTTGGGTTTTGTCCGAATGAGCCGGCCCGATTGTTTTTCATTTGTGATACCGAAAGTATTTTCGATCCAAATAGAGAGGGAATCGTTTATAAAATTTTGGTATTCAATGGGGGGAATGTAGCTGGTATCGGCAACCCGCTCTCTTAGTTTCCTAAGGAAGGTGGGATCCTTCAGATCAACTTCCGGGGTTGCTTTTTTGAGAGTTTCTCCAATCACCATCTTTGGCTTAACGACATCACCAAAAAGTTTGGTGGCCACCTGGGCTATTTCTTCTCTTTGGGTGTCATAAGCTTCCGGGCCGGCGAGGGTGGCTGAAGTTCCCACACATTGCAGATTTTTTGCATCGCAGGCGTTCCGTAAACGGCGGACCAGCAGAGCCACGTCCGCTCCTTGTCGCCCCCTATAGGTATGGAGCTCATCAAGGACCAAAAAGCGTAGTCCTTGTGCAGCCTGAACGATATTCTTTTCATGAGGGCGGGTAAGGATTAACTCCATCATCACGTAATTTGTAAGCAGTATATCCGGGGGTTTGGCAATAATTTCTTGTCTTATCTCCTCCCCTTCTTGGTCGGTATATTTTGCAAAGCTTGCGGGCGCTTGTCCTTTTGGAAACCCATATTTGATGAATTTTTCCAGTTCCCCAAATTGACTGTTGCATAAGGCATTCATGGGATAGATTATGATTGCCTGAATGCCTTTTCCTGAACCTCGACGGATAACATGATCAACAATCGGCACGATATGAGCCAGACTTTTGCCTGACCCGGTTCCAGTTGTTAAGACATAATTATTCCCCGTTTTAGCTGCGTTTATAGCATCAGCTTGGTGCCGATGTAGCCGTAAAGGTTTTCCTTCCCCCTGTGCTTCCTGCTTTATTCGAAAAATACGGCCACACACTTCATGCAAAGTTCCCTTTTTGACAAAGTCATCAATCCAGTCGCCGGATTCGAACGATTGGTTTAATTGAATAAGGGGATCCGGCCAAAGGAGCCCGCTTTCCAGATTTTCTTCCACATAATCGTTGATACGCTTATCCTGAATTTGGATGAAGCTCTTAATATAGGAGGCATAATCATCTACCAGGCGATTTCTAAAATCGAATACATTCATCTCATTTTCCCTTGTTAAATCTATTTTCCCCTATGGTGCTTGGGATCACATCTTCAAATGTCAATTCTAATAATCTCATCATCAATCGTAGGTTAAGGCCTCGACTATTCTATCCTTAAATCTGATGGCTTCGTAAAAAGTCCATCTGCGGCGTTGCGCTTCACCTTCGTCGTTGCGGCGTACCTTGTAAGTACGCCTCACTCCTCAGGTTTTGCGCGCCTTGCATATGGAGCTTTTTACTTTGCCATCCCAATTTTGACTTTTTACGAGATCATCAAATCTACTCCATCCTGATTTCCCCTTTCTCCACCCTCACCCCATATCTCTTACTTCCATATTTCCCGACGGCCATAACCATATAAAATGGTGGTGTCGGCAGGAGGAGGAGTTCTCAAAGCTGATCCCTTGTACTCAGGCAGGTTGAGGCAATCTGCTGCCTGGAGGGAAAATAGGAACCGGGCAAATTTAAAATTCTGGAGGGGGCTTCCCATGCTTTTCCGGCCTCTTGCAAGGGAACAGGGAAAAAAATAGTTAGAAGGTAATGAGTTATATAACCAAAATCTGTGTAGGAACAAAAAGCCTGAATTTCGCCTGGAATATACAAAATTTTAAAGGAAGAGTCAAGAAAAGAGGAGAGGGGGGGGTTGGAATTCCGCCATAAGGATGACAGGAGAGGGTGACAGGAGGAATTTTTAGAAGGTTTAAAATGGGCGGCTTTGTTCTTAGAGAAAAAGGGTAGCAGTTTGACTTAATTTTGGAGGTTTGAAGAATGAGGGGGAAAAGAGCGAAGTTCCCCTGAGGTTTTAAGGAAAAAGTTATCCCTTTGGCGTTTCGGAGACGAAAGCCGCCTATTTATTCGAACTCTCTGGAAGCGTTTGATCTTAAGCCGATAGAGCTCCTTGGGAGTCATATCCATCAGGTAAAACAGTTCTTCTACGTCGACGATCCCATAGATGCCTTCATAGTAGACGATCATTTTATGAATACTCGGGCCCAACTGTTTTCTTCTTAAGCGGCGAATCCCCAGATGGGCCAGGCGCTGACCCCGCTGACTCTTGTAAGCATTCACCAGGCTATAAATGATTAGGGTCAAAACCGCATGCGCCCGGATGGCCGAGCAGTTCTTCTGCGGATACTTTAACAGATGATAGCCCTGCTTGAGCTCTCGAAATCCTCATGAGCTGCTTCACCTCATAGGTGAGAATCATTAACACCGCGGGAACCATCACCCGCTTCACCCTCTTCAGCCGAAAATCCACCCGGGCGAAGAACCCCAACCCGCCCCCACCACCGCCTCCGGCCGGTGCCGAGCCTTCAGCTTCCTACACACCTTTTTCTGCGCCCGCTCATAAAACTGCCAGCTACTCTGCATCCCCTTTCTCCATCTTCCCCTTCCCGATCTTCCACAATAAATCAATGACCTCCCGATGAATCTTCCCCAACCGGGCTATCCCCCGCTGAAACCCTTGATAGTTCTGGGCCCGCTCTACTTCCGGACTCGTCGCCTTCCCCAAATACTTGTACCGGCTCTTCCCCTCTTCCTTAGAGGAAAGATAATAATAAGGACCATGCTTCTTCTGCGCATCCCGATGACAAACGCAAGAAGGTTTCCCACAAAACATGTATTGCCTCACCACCGAACCCACCCGCATGGCTTTAGGTTTCATAAGCCGATTCTCTAAAAGACCCCGAATCCTGCGCAGCTGGCTAATCCGCTGCCGCCAACGGCTGACCTTCTCCATCACTTTCCCTTACCTATATCTAATAATATTTATTACATATAGGACTAAACCATGAAAAAAAGAGGGTGTCAAGCTTTTTTTTAAAAAAACTTAAAACACCCCCTAATATATTGACTTCAAATAGGTTTTTGACCCCTATTTCTTATGGCGGAATTTGAGCCTGGAAAGGTTTATCCCTTTCCCCTTTTACTAAACGCCTCTACGGCTTTCAAGAAATCAGGCGTACAACAACACATGCTCTGGTTGCGGTTCTCCAGTTCAATGGCAGCTTCCAGGGATGGGGCCGTAAGGTTCAGGTGCAAGGCCTCTTTCGTGAGACGAAGGCCCATCGGGCTCTTTTCCAGCATCCTGCGGGCTATCTCCAGAGCAGCCTCCATCAGTCTTCCCTCCTCGAATACCCGGCTTACCAGGCCGATTCTCTCCGCCTCGGCGGCATCGACCGTGCGGCCTGTTAGGAGAATCTCAGCGGCCCGGGCGCTTCCCACCATCCGCGGCAGAAAGTAAGTAGTTCCCATCTCTCCACCCGAAAGCCCGATATTAATAAAAGAAGGCGTGAAGGTGGCGCGAGGCCCGGCGATAATCACATCTGAAGCCAGGGCTATGCACATCCCGCCCCCGGCCGCCGGACCGTTGACCGCCGCGATAATGGGCTGGGGTAGTCGGCGCATATCATGAATCAGATTCGCATATTTTTTCTGAATGGTTACGAGGTGGATCGTCGCATTTGTAATAAATGTAGCAGCCTCCCTGCTCAGGCGTGCATCCTTCAGGTCCGCCCCCGAGCAGAACCCTCGGCCCTCCCCGGTGATCATGAGCACCCGCACCTGCTCCCGGCTGTAAAGCTGGCCGAAGAGAATTTGTAGTTCCTCGACCATCTCCAGGCTCAGGGCATTCAGGCGCCCGGGGCGGTTGAGCGTAATGAGGCCAACTTCTGTCTCGGATTCTTCAAACTTTATAGTTTTGAAAGACATCTCGTGCTCCTTTCCTTCCTTGATCTGCTCATTCATTATTGTCCCTTCCACGTTGGTAATAGGGGCCATATTCGTATCGACCAGATATTTCATCCATCTTCATCAGGCATCGATGAAGGAATAAGCCTTGATCGGTACAGCTCTCCGAGCTGCTTATCTTCGTCGCCGCTTTCAATCCATACGCCAAATAGCCTCTTGATGTGAAGACATGCGCTTTCATTAACAGCTTCACTTGGTAAGCTCTGCAACTGAACCGTGGATTGGGGGACGTAGTGGAAAGCACAGTATCGCAGACAGAAGACCTGATATTTCTTGTAAAGCCATTTTATCCTTCAACCTTCGTCGCGCTCTGCGCATTGAACCATATTGAATTCATCGCAGCTTTTCCTCAATCCCTCATTTATATCAAATATCAAAGCCTAACACCATAATCACAATGCCGCTCAAAGAGGGAAGTCAATTTAGTCAGTAATATCCCGCACTCCTCTGGGAAAGGACTTTCACCTGCAAGATAGGATACACTAAAGGCTTCACGAAAGCCTGACCTCCAAATACGCTGACCCTTTTTACCTCGCCGCCAATCAAGTTAAGTGAGTATGCTTTTTCCGCGACTGCCCACGGAAAAAATGGCCCGCCTCAGACGGGCAGCGAAAAGTCCTGAAATCCCCCCTAACCCCCCTTTGGCAAAGGGGGGAAGGGGGGATTTATCGGCAGGCATTTCCTTCTTACAAACATGTTTGTTTTAATGAGGCGCTAAGCGCCTAAAGTGCCTAAAGTTAAAAAAG
>VGSF01000155.1 GCA_016875165.1 Deltaproteobacteria bacterium | reverse complement strand
TAGGAAATTCCTTTTGTCAACTTTAGTATAGCCTTAAGCTGGATCACTTTAGGCAATGAACATGAAATGGTCAATAGTCAATTATCAATGTTCAATGTTCAATGATCATTGCTAATTGATAACTTGAATTTTTTTCACGGTGGTGGGCATGAGAATTCATAGACTTGTAACCCCAGATTTATTATGTTACAAACGGATTACGCTTTTAAAGGATTTAGAATTTACCAGTAGATCCGGGGCAAATTCTTAGAGAGAAGGGGGCAAACATGGACTTGGAAGAAAAGGTAGCGGTTGTGACGGGAGCGGGTGGCGGCATCGGCAGGGGGATTGCTTTGAAATTTGCCTCCCTGGGGGCCCGCGTAGTGGCGGCTGATATTAAGATGGAAGGCGCGAAGGAGACTGTTGCTCTGCTGGAGAAGGGAGGAGCCAGAGGGTTGGCCCTGGGAACTGACATTACTGACTTTAAGCAGGTTCAAGAAATGGTCAAAAATACCCTGAGGGCCTTTGGCCAGATAGACATTCTGGTAAATAATGCCGGCTGGGACAAAATCGAACCTTTTATGAAGAACAGTCCCGAGCTATGGGAGAAAGTCATGGCCGTCAATTTGAAAGGCCCCATCTATTGCACCCGGGCGGTCCTAGACCCTATGATGGAGCGAAAATACGGGAAGATCGTAAACATCAGCTCCGATGCCGGAAGAGTGGGAAGCACCGGAGAGGCAGTTTATTCAGCCTGTAAGGGCGGAATCATCGCTTTTACGAAGACCATCGCCCGGGAAATGGCCCGTTACCTGATCAATGTCAACTGCGTCTGCCCGGGCGCAACCGATACCCCCCTGCTGGCAGAGCTGACCGGGGGAGAAGCTGGAGCCAAGATCATCGAAGCCATGGTCAAAGCCGTTCCCTTCCGCCGGTTGGGTAAACCGGAAGACATTGCCGGAGCGGTGGCTTTCCTGGCGTCGGATGAGGCAGCCTTCATCACCGGTCAAACGTTGAGCGTCTCCGGCGGTCTAACCATGTGTTAAAACCCGTAAGTTGTGAGTGGTGAGTTGGAAATATTTTAAAAATTTTTTCCCGATTCTTCACTAATACCAACTTGCCCAAAACAGCGTTATAACATTATTTGCCTTCCCCAGGCCCGGTGGCCAGGTCGCTTCGCTTGGCATCATGAGGTCCGCCTCAGGCGGACTCATCGTCCGGGCCACGACAAAGTGAAACCCACTATAACGCTAATTGTTGCAACGTAGCACTATGATTATTAATCCTAACTAAAATAACGGGGGAATAAAGAGATCGTAGTTTAAAATTTCCTCGGTAACGTTATAGATCCTGTGTTTGGTATTTTTCGGGACCCGGATAAACATTCCTTTCTCTATTTCAAAATCGCCGATGCCCTCGATCCACATTTTTCCCTTTCCGGAAAGGAGGAAAATAATATCTTCCTGGGTTTCGTGGACATGCTCCGGGATTTCTTGTCCTCTTTGGATTTTTACCAAGAAACAGGTCAAATCGGCCTGGTCTGTTTTCCTGGTGAGAAGCAACTTGATCTGAATCGGTAAAAAGGGGTGGGGCTCCCAGGCCAAATCTTTTTCTCTTTTAACGTAATCCATGGCGCCTCCGTGAATGAGTTTTTAGTATTCAGCGTTAAGTGGTAGGTCGTAAATTTTTATTGATCTTGCTTTAGGCCTCAATTATTTGACAAACCAGCTTAATTAGTATAAGATTTTTTAAATGTTTTCAATAGACCCATTGCTTAAGAGGAGGAAAAGCGATGGAGAAGCGCGACTGGGAACTCGTCCAGAAGTACATATCCAGCGACCCCGAGCTGAAACGTTATATAGATGAGCACGAAGAATTCGAAAGAAAACTCGGGGAAATGAACCGTCTTTTGTACCTGACTCCGGAGGAAGAAGTAGAGCGGAAGAAAATCCAAAAATTGAAGCTGGCCGGCCGCGATCGAATAGAGGCCATTCTTGCTCAATACCGATCCCAGGGCGGGCGGGGGTAAGATTTTGAAAAAAACTGGCGCTGAAATTTTCATTGAATGCCTGAAGATGGAAGGGGTGGACACGATTTTTGGTTTTCCCGGAGGAGCCGTCCTGAGCCTTTACGACTCTCTTCTTAAATATACCGAAGAAATCCGCCATATACTTGTGCGCCACGAACAGGGAGCCGTTCATGCGGCTGATGGGTATGCCCGATCATCGGGCAAAGTTGGGGTTTGTCTGGTAACCTCCGGTCCCGGAGCCACAAACGCCGTGACCGGCATCGCTACAGCTTACATGGATTCTGTCCCTCTGCTGGTCTTCACCGGTCAGGTGCCCACCATGCTCATCGGCAACGACGCCTTCCAGGAAGCAGACATCGTTGGCATCACCCGCCCCTGCACCAAGCACAACTACCTGGTCAAGGATGTCAAGGACCTGGCTCTGGTCATCAAGCAGGCTTTCCACCTGGCGAGGACAGGACGGCCCGGCCCTATACTTGTGGACCTGCCCAAGGATGTGGTCGCCGACACGGCCGAGTTTAGCTATCCTTCCAAGATCAAGATGCGCAGCTATAACCCGACTTACCAGGGTCATCCCGGGCAGATCAAACGAGCGGTGAAACTCATCGCCAAAGCAAAAAAGCCCCTGATTTATGCCGGAGGGGGAGTAATTCTTTCCAATGCCTCCAAAGAACTTACGGCCCTGGCCCAGAAGTTGGCTATTCCCGTAACCAACACCCTCATGGGACTGGGAAGTTTTCCGGGGACGAGTCCTCTCTTTTTGGGCATGCTCGGGATGCACGGAACTTTTCAGGCCAACATGGCCGTCACCCATTGCGATGCGCTCATTGCCGTTGGAGCCCGGTTCGATGACCGGGTAACCGGCAAGGTGGAGAAATTTTCACCCCATTCCCAAAAGATTCATATCGACATCGACCCCACCTCGATCTCCAAGAATGTTCAGGTGGACATCCCTATCGTCGGGGATGCCAAGAGCGTTCTCAAATCCATGCTCAAAGTCATCGAAGAAGAACCGGCCCAGGACTGGCCCAGAATGCGCGCCGAGTGGTTGAAACAGATTACGGAATGGGCCCAAACTTCTCCTTTAAACTACAAATCCGGCTCCAGCATCAAGCCGCAGTTTGTCATCAAAAAAATAAATGAGATTACCAGGGAAATAAACGGCGATGAATTCATCATCACCACGGAAGTGGGCCAGAACCAGATGTGGACCGCCCAGTTTTTTACCTTTACCAGGCCGCGCACCTTGATAACCTCTGGCGGCCTGGGGACGATGGGTTATGGGTTTCCGGCGGCTATCGGCGCCCAGGTGGCTCACCCGGGAAAAACCGTAATCGACATTGCCGGAGACGGGAGCTTCCAGATGAACATCCAGGAGCTGGCCACGGCTGTTCAGTATAAACTTCCGGTGAAAGTGGCCGTATTGAACAACCACTGCCTGGGTATGGTGCGTCAGTGGCAACAGCTCTTCTGTGATCAGCGCTATTCCCACACCATCTTCGAGGTCATGCCCGATTTTGTCAAACTGGCCGAAGCTTACGGAGCAGTGGGCCTTAGGGCAACCAGACCGGGGGAAGTCGAGCCGGTTATCCGTGAAGCCCTTTCGATTCGCCGGCCGGTGGTCATGGATTTTGTGGTCGATCGCGACGAATGCGTTTACCCCATGGTTCCCGCGGGCGCGGCCCTTACTGAAATGCTTCTGGTTTAAGGAGAACATGCGACACGTCATATCGGTTTTAGTGGATAATGAGCCAGGGGTGCTTTCCCGGATTTCCGGCCTCTTTAGCGGGCGGGGCTTTAACATCGAAAGCTTAAACGTGGCCGAGACCCTGGATTCTTCGATCTCCCGGATGACCCTGGTTACCCGCGGGAACGACCAGATCATCGAACAGATCATCAAACAGCTTAATAAGCTGGTCAATGTAATCAAGGTCCTTGATTTAACTGGTTCTGATTACGTGGAGCGCGAGATGGCCCTGATTAAAGTGACCGCGGAAGCGACCTCCCGGGCAGAAGTTCTGCGAATGGTGGACATCTTCCGGGGACGGGTGGTGGACGTTTCCCTTAAATCCTACACTCTGGAAATTACCGGGGACGAGAAAAAGATCCAGGCGGCCATAGACCTTCTTACCCCCATCGGGATTATGGAAATTGTGCGCACCGGAAAAGTAGCCATTGCCCGGGCCAAAAAGGATGGGGCCAATTCCGGCGAGGCCCGCGAGAAAGATATTGAACATCAAGCTACTGTAAAAAAACGTAACACTTTCGCTCTTTGATAAAAGGTGTGTTGTAAGGGCCAAAGGATTTAAGGGGCCGGGGGCCAGACCGGAACGCTTGGAATCATAAGGCGCTTATTTCTCCGCATATGGGGCGGGCAAGAACCCCCGCCTCCTCTGGAGGAAAAGATCTTTTGTCCTCGTGGCCAAGCGGAAACCCAACCGATGCTTCCAGCGCGTTCCGCTCTAACCCCCGGCCCTCAACAAAGGCTTTAATACCATTTTTTCAAATCGCTAAAGTGTTACAAAAAAACTATCTTGGCCGAAGGAGGAATTGCATGGCAAAGATTTACTACGACAAAGATGCCGACCTGAACGTTCTCAAAGGAAAAAAAGTAGCTATCATCGGGTACGGGAGCCAGGGCCATGCCCAGGCCCTGAATTTACGGGATTCCGGGGTGGACGTTATTGTCGCCGAGCTGCCAGGAACGGAAAATTACGAACTGGCCAAGAAGCACGGGTTCAAGCCGATGAGCGCTGCGGAAGTTTCCGCCCAGGGAGACCTTATCCAGATTCTGGCCCAGGACAATCTCCAGGCCGTCCTCTACCAGAAAGACGTCAAGCCGAACCTGAAGCCAGGTAAAACCCTGGTTTTTTCCCACGGCTTCAATATACATTATAACCAGATCATTCCCCCGGCGGACGTGGATGTGATCATGATTGCCCCCAAGAGCCCGGGCCATATTCTCCGTAGGGAATTCGAGACTGGAACCGGAGTTCCCGGCCTGGTGGCCATTTATCAGGATTATACCAAAAAAGCAATGCCCGCTGCCCTGGCCTACGCCAAAGGCATCGGCTGTACCCGGGCTGGAGTTATTGAGACCAACTTCAAGGAAGAGACGGAGACGGACCTCCTGGGAGAACAGGCAGTTCTCTGCGGGGGAGTCACCGAGCTGATCAAGGCCGGCTTTGACACCCTGGTGGAAGCTGGATATCAACCCGAGATCGCCTACTTTGAGTGCCTGAATGAGCTAAAACTCATCGTGGATTTGATCTATGAGGGAGGAATGGGCTATATGCGCTATTCCATAAGCGATACCGCAGAGTACGGCGACTACTATGCCGGCCCCAAGGTTATCACAAAGGAAACCCGCGAGACCATGAAGAAGCTCTTGCGCGACATTCAGGATGGCACCTTCGCCAAGAACTGGATACTGGAAAATCAGGCCGGGCGGCCCATCTACACAGCCCGGAAGAAAGAGGAAGCCGAGCATCTTATCGAGAAAGTCGGTAAAGAATTGCGGGCCATGATGCCCTGGATCAAACCTAAGGTGAAAGCGTGAGCCTGCCCACCCTGAGAATTCCCGTGGCCAGGGAGGGAGCGATTTTTATCCTTCCCCTGGCCGCTATTACCCTGATTCTGTGGGTAATATGGCTTCCGGCCCTGGCGGGGTTCTTCTCTCTCCTCACCCTTTTCGTCATCTACTTTTTCCGGGACCCGGAGCGCTCCATCCCCCCGGGAGAGAAGGCGGTTCTTTCTCCGGCCGACGGAAAGGTCATCAAGGTGGATCCCTGTATAGAAAATCGGTTTCTGAAGGGGCCGGCCATCAAGGTGTCCATTTTTATGTCCGTTTTCAACGTCCACATAAACCGTATTCCTGTGGCCGGGCGCATCATTGATTCTTCTTATCAACCGGGAAAATTTATCCGGGCCAATTTGGATCAGGCATCCTCGGCCAATGAGCAGAATGCTTTGTTGATGGAAACTCCTGAGGGGACGCGCTTGTTATTCGTCCAGATCGCCGGATTGATTGCCCGCCGGATTGTCTGCCGGGTTGGCCAGGGGGATGCAGTGGAACGCGGGCAAAGATTCGGGATGATCCGCTTCGGTTCCCGGGTGGACATTTACTTGCCCAAAAACACCAGAATTCAGGCCCGGCTTGGCCAGAAAGTTTTTGGCGGCCAGACAGTTTTAGGATTCTTGTCATGAGAAGGGAGAAGAAAGAGCGCAGGAAGAAAATCAATAGTATGCGCAAGGGGATATACATTCTCCCCAACCTCATTACTGCGGCCAGTCTTTTCTGCGGCTTTTTTTCCCTTCTGCGCACCCTGCAGGGAGATTTTTACACTGCGGCCATCTTAATTCTGGTATCAGGTTTTCTGGACGGGATGGACGGGAAAATTGCCCGCTATACGAACACCACCAGCCGTTTCGGCGTGGAATTTGATTCTTTGGCCGATATCGTCGCCTTTGGCGTTGCCCCCGGAATTCTGGTCTTCGCCTGGGCTCTCGAGCCTTTTGGACGGTTGGGGTGGCTGGCAGCTTTTCTCTATGTCGTCTGTGGAGCCTTACGCCTTGGCCGCTACAACATCCAGGTCAATACCGTGGAGACCCGCTATTTCAGCGGCCTGCCCATACCAGCGGCCGCCTGCCTGATTGCCGCGGGTATTGTGGTCTTTTACAAGTTGGGCGATACCGGAATGAGTAAACACCTGATTATTCTCATCGCCACGTACATTCTGGCTTTTTTAATGGTGAGCACCGTGAAATACTACGGGTTCAAGGACATCGAGCTTTTTAGGCGCAAGCCTTTCCGCTGGCTGGTGATCGCCATTCTGTTGATCATCGTGGTGGCCTACGAACCCGAATACACCCTTTTGGGCATCTTTCTGGCCTATGCCATATCCGGCCCGGTTATAACCCTCATTTTCCTCCGCCGCCGGCATGCGCCCAAGCCTCTTCTGCCGGAGGAAGAAACCATTTAATCGGAAAGGACAGGGAAGCGAAATGCAATAGAGGGGTTACCCGTGCAGCCTGTTTTCAACTTTGATGGCTTCGTAAAAAGTCGGCAGAAGAGTCATTGCGATCGAAAGTGAAGCAATCTCGTTTTTATAAGTACTTGAAAATACGGGATTGCTTCGTCGTACCGCATTGGCGGAACTCCTCGCAATGACAAAAACGGGACTTTTTACGACTCCATCAACTCTGTGATCTCGTAAAAAGTCGTCACTCCGTTGAAAACCGGGGTCCAGAAAACTTATAACTATTTGAAAGAACTGGATTCCGGCTGGAGTTTATCCCGATGAAAATCGGGGCCGGAATGACAGAAAGACGCTTTTTCAGGCTTTTTACGAATTCATCAATTTTAGGCACTGAATTTGAAATGGTCAATGGTCGATTATCAATGTTCAATGGTCATTGATCACGGGTGTCCAATTAATAATCGAATAAAGTCAATTGGTTGTCTGGCATGGTGATCAGTTTTGTGCATTTTGGTGGTACGAGTGCCGATAAAATGGGCTTTTTCTCGAAAAGTGAGACACTCAAAAT
>VGSF01000154.1 GCA_016875165.1 Deltaproteobacteria bacterium | reverse complement strand
TCGCTCCGGGGCTATGGATAACTTCCATTTTCAAAAAAAGCATCGGTTCGTACAGGAGAGCATTCTTTTTCTCCCTGAACGAGGCACTAAACGTCCAAAAATCACCCACACGATTTGGAGAAGACCCAAAATTATAAACAATTTTCGTACGGCCAGCTCACGTGAAACAATTCCTTAAAGTTATTTCTTTGACCAATAAACCTCTTCGCCGACAAAAGACGGAAGGGGAAGGAAGTTATCTTTGTTTCATAAGAGGAGGTGAGGGATGCTTACCAGCATGCGTTTGAAAAAATATTCGGAGTGAAACTCATTCTGGGCCGGCTGAGTGAAGTGGAGATGGATTATGAGCAGGAAAACCGGCAGAAGTATTCTCCAGAAATCCTTCTGGCCCGCACCGAAAAAAAGAAATTCGGCCCCCTTCCTTCTGGAGTTAAACGGGGCGAAACGATTTGGAAGGTTCCCAGGGGAGGATTGATTCGAGCCGTGGTTTTGACCAAAGAAAGCCAAATTCATAATCTTCTTTTTTCCGGAAACATCCTTTGTTCACCGGTTACCGCTCTGGAGGAAGTGGAAGTAGCTTTGAAAGGAAGTCCCGTTGACGAAAAAATGATCAGAGAAAAGGTTCAAACCATTTATGAAAAGTTAGGTTATCAGTTTACCGGAACGACCCCCGATGATTTGGTTCGGCTGGTACTGGAAGCGGTGGGCAAAGCTTCTTGAAAAGGTGGGTTTTAAGACCTTTCTTATATTTTGGGCATTTACCTATTTGGAGTTGTTTCGGATTTCGATTTTTCTTATTCACCTGCTTGGTTCCGGCCTTAGTGGGTTAGGAGGGTTGAAATGAGCGGGATAAAGTTTTTCGCCGCCTAGGTTTCTTTCTTCCGGCTGAATGGGAACGAACTGGCCTGGGAATGGAAGGGGGCATCGATGGCCGGCAAGAAAGCGGTGGCCAACTACGATGAAGACAGTCTGACTATGGCCGCTGAAGCAGGCAGGAATCGTTTGATGGCGGTAGTGGCCTGCGGATGATCTATGAGGTCTATAAACAATTGCAGGGTAGAACAGGTAATAACTTTCTTGAAATGTCAAGATACAAGACCTGACACCAGATGGTGGGATATTCAATTTTATCCTATTATTTTTGCCAAAAAAATTCCAACCATGGTAAGGGCAATGATAAATTTACCAACCACGCCGCCGAGAAAGCCTATTAGAGTTCCCAGCCCGATTTTCAGGGAAGCATTCATCTCCCGGCCACGAAACAACTCAAGAAGAAGCGCTCCGACAAATGGGCCGATGAGGATTCCCAAGATACCGCCGAAAAAAAGTCCGATGATTCCTCCGATAAAAGCCCCGGCCATTCCCCAGCGACTGGCCCCGAACTTTTTTGCCCCCAGAATGGAAGCAAGATAATCCAGGACCTGACTTAAAATTACCAGTACCAAAAGCACGGTCAGTGTGCCCCAGGTTATAACCATAAAATCCGTATGCCAGGCGTAGATAAAGGCGCCCAGAAGAATCAGAGGAGAGCCGGGAAGAAAAGGCAGAATTGAACCCGCAAGGCCTATTAACATTAGGGATGCAGTAAGAATGATGATGATAACGTGGAGGAACATGAAAACTATAAGACCTCCGTGAATTTTTTCTTGTTTGATTAATATAATGGAGGTTTTCCAAAAAGGAAAGGCTCATTAAATTAGCCACAGATCCCAGAGTTTTTAAAACCATCAAGTTAAGTGCCCAAAGTTAACTAAAATGCCCAATGTTAAAAAAGAATATTTCTTTAATATCAAGGCGGACAATTCCATCCAAGTTAGCTGCGGCCTTTTTAACCTTGACGTCCAGATTATCTTATCGATAAAATTTCTCTGCGTCTTATCCAGCAATGCCGTATTGAAAAGGTGTCCGTAAATTCAGGAAGTGGGGGGCAAGAATTCGGGGAGAATAAGGATACCCCGCGCCCTTAACTTCATTGTATAGGAAAATTTTTTTTGGACACGGATGTACACAGATTATCAGGATAAACTAAAAAGAAAATAATTATCTGCGGTTATCTGCGTAAATCTGCGTCCTATTAAATTTAAGAAGCTTTTCCCTATGACCTTTTCAACCGTACAATCAACAACCAAAAAAAAATTTAAACTGTACTGTCTCTGGCTTCTCCTCCTGGTGTTTTTTCTCGGGGCCAAGGCCCAGGCCG
Organism: Deltaproteobacteria bacterium; assembly: GCA_016875165.1. Taxonomy (GTDB): domain Bacteria; phylum Desulfobacterota; class SM23-61; order SM23-61; family SM23-61; genus JAHJQK01. The sequence goes on along the minus strand of VGSF01000154.1, from coordinate 5,554 downwards.
GGGAGATGGTGCTGATTCCGGGCGGGAAATTTGAGATGGGCTCTGATAAGGGAGAACCAGACGAACGGCCTGTGCATACAGTTTATGTAGATGCATTTTACCTGGACCGCTATCCGGTTACAAACGCCGATTATGCCCGATTTCTGAATGCCTGTGGCAACCGCAAAGAAGGAGGCAAAAAATGGTTGGACACTGACAGCCTTTTTTCCTGGTGGCTGTGTAAGATTAAATTCAAAAATGGCCGTTTTATTCCCAAATCCGGTTATGAAAATCATCCAGTGGTAAAAGTTTCCTGGCACGGGGCCCGGGCCTATGCCAGTTGGGCAGGAAAACGATTGCCGACGGAAGCCGAGTGGGAGAAAGCAGCCCGTGGTGGATTAAAAGGAAGAAACTATGTTTACGGGAACAACCTTAGCCCCGAGCAGGCGAACGTGAAGGGCCTGCAGGCAACTTATCCGATCGGTCTTTATCCCCCTAACGGTTTTGGTTTATACGACATGGCGGCCAGTGTCTGGCAGTGGTGCAGCGACTGGTATGACCCGGCATATTATGCCCGATCGCCAAGGCAAAACCCCAAAGGGGCAGAAACAGGTTCATTAAAGGTATTGCGAGGGGGCTCATGGTTTCATGAAGGGAGCTGGCGCGTTTCCAGCCGGGGCGCAGACACTCCCGCCAGCGATAATTTTTGTTTCGCCACCGGTTTTCGCTGCGCCAAAGACGTGGATAAGGATGTTAAATTACCACAGAGGACCCGGAGATCACAGAGTTTTTAAAACCATGATTAAGAAAAGGTAAAGAATATGTCAAACGTCTAAAGTGATCCAGCTTAAGGCTACACCAAAGTTGAAAAAAGGAATTTCCTATACAATTAAATTAGCCATAGAGGACACAGGGCGGCAGAGCCGCAACTAAAAAATATTCACCGCAGAGGACGCAGAGATCTCAGAGATATAAAGAAAGATGAACTCGTAAAAAGTCCCGTTTTCGTCATTGCGAGGAGTTCCGCCAATGCGGGACGACGAAGCAATTCCGTATTTTCAAGGATTTATAAAAACGAGATTGCTTCGCTTTCGCTCGCAATGACTCTTCTGCCGACTTTTTACGAGATCATCAAGAAAGATCTTAAAAAAGAAAATTTAGGACACAGATAACCATCGATAAACACAGGTTTTAAGGCAACGCAATCCGCCTAAGGATGGCCCGCGGTGGCGGGGACTCTTTAAGAAGCCATCAAAAAAAGAACTTTACAATGCCTATTGCAATAATTATCCCCACCACATCGGAAATAAGGCAAATCGAAACAAGATACCTTGTGTTTTTAATTCCCACAGCTCCAAGATAAACGGCCAGAACATAAAATGTGGTCTCGGCGCTTCCCATGATGACCGCTGAAATCATGCTGGTCAGGGAGTCCGGACCGGTCGTTTTTACGATATTGGTGAACACCCCAAGCGATGCGCTTCCGGATAATGGTTTAATAATGGCTATGGAAAGCACCTCGATCGGGATATTGAGAACGGTAAAGAGTCCGCGGAACAACTCTTTGGTGAAATCAAATGCCCCGGAGGCCTGAAATGATTTAACCGCGATGAAGATTGCCAGAAGATAAGGGAAAATTTTTAGAACAACGGTTACTCCATCCTTTGCTCCGGCCACAAAGCAATCATACACCCTCACTTTTTTGGCAACCCCGTAGGCCACGGCAAAAAGTATAAAAACAGGAATGATCAGTTGGGAAATCAGATTTACCGTGCTCATTTGAAAATCTTCCTGCACGTAAAAAGAGTTCCTACGGCAAAAACAGCTGATAGAATCGTTGCCAGAATGGTCGGGAGAACGACACCTGAGGGATTTTTCGAGCCAAACTCAGCAAGAATACCGATAACGGTAAAGGGAATCAGTTGAATGCTGGCGGTATTAATGACGATGAACAGCATCATCTCATGGGTTGCCGTTTCAGTGTCCTTATTTAGCGACTGCAAATCCTGCATGGCTTTAATGCCCAGCGGGGTAGCGGCATTTCCCAGACCGAAAAGATTGGCCAGGAAATTAAGGGTTATGGAAGTAACTGCCGGATGGTCCTTGGGAATATTTTTAAATAGCCGGGATATGAAAGGCCTGAACAGGCTGGAAAGCCGGTGAATCAGTCCTGAATCTTCAATGATTTTTGTTATACCAAGCCAGAGGGCCACGATGCCGAGTAAGAATAAGGAAACCTCAACCGCGGATTTCGCGCCGTCAAAAATAGATTTGGTAAACTCGTCAAGCTTGCCGTTGATTACGGAGAAGATGACACTGACAGTGATTAAAAAAAACCAGATCGTATTCATCTGACTTTAAGTGATTTTTTATAAGTATTTAGCTCGGACAATGCCCCGATGGGCAGGGTGATTTTGTTTTTCACGTGTCCGATATAAGGGCAGTGCACCAGCGGGAAATTGATTTTCATCTGGTCTGCTAAAATCTTATAGACATCTTTATTTTTCAGCCCCTTAAAATCGCCCAGGATGAGGCCTTTTACCTTGCTTAACTTTCCGGTCAATATCCAATGAGTAAGGTTTCTATCTACTTCATACAGTTTTTCATCTACATCTTCAAGAAATAAAATAGAGCCCTTTGGATCGATTTCCCACTCCGTGCCGATGAGGGATGTTAGGGTTGCCAGATTGCCTCCCTTCAGGATGCCCCGAGCGGTTCCGGCGCGATACACGCTTACCGGCGCGGCGTCAAACAGGTTCTTGTTAGGGAAGCCGTTTAGTCCATTTAAGAACGAACGGATCGTGAACTTAGATGGATCGGAAAAATTTAATATCATGGGCGAGTGAAGAGTAATCAGACCAGTCCTCTCATATATGGCATTGAGCATGGTGGAGAGGTCGCTAAAACCGGCGAATATTTTTGGGTTTCTACTGATCAGGTCAAAATCAAGATAGGGAAGAAGTTTTATGGAGCTATATCCGCCCCGCTGCGCAAGTATTATCTCAATTTTCTTATTTAAAAAGGCATTGTGTATCTGTTTAACCTTTCTGCTGGTGGATGGCAATTTATTAACAAAGCCTTTATTCAGAACCTTAAACCCTAACTTCTCCAGGTTTTTTACGCCGCAAAAAAAATCTTTCTTTTTTTGGACAAGCCAGCTTGGGGTTATTGTATAAACGACTTTCAAAACGACCCTCCTCTTTAGGATATGCGCTGGGAAACCAAAAGCGTGAATAATCCTTATTACATCCAGAGCTTATTATTTGTGCAATCTACAGTCAAGAAATAAGTAAGGTTTTGCCCTGATTCGCTTTTAAATATCCTTTTATTTTCGTTTGACACGCCCCGGGAGGAGGCGTAAACTCCGAATATCAAGAACATGTGTTCCAACGAATAGCGGTGAAAATATGATGAGGTAATAAAGATGGCCAAGGAACTGACTACCAGCGCCCAAAAAGTCCAAGATGCCCTGACAGCACGAGGGCTTACCTGCCTGGTAGTCGAGCTGCCGGATAGCACTCGTACGGCTGAGGAGGCAGCTGTGGCGGTAGGCTGTAAAGTCGGCCAAATTGTTAAATCCCTTGTTTTTCGAGGAAAGCTTACGGGCCAGCCCATTTTAGTTCTGGCCAGCGGACCCAATCGCGTCAATGAGATTAGAATAGGCGAGCTTGTCTCTGAGCCGATTGAGAAGGCCAATGCTGATTTTGTGAGAAAGAAGACGGGTTTCGTGATCGGTGGGGTTCCGCCCATCGGCCATATGGAAGCGCTGCCGACTTATATTGACGAGGATTTGCTGCAATACCAAGATGTGTGGGCAGCTGCTGGAACACCAAAGGCAGTTTTCAAGATATACTCTTCTGACCTAAAAAGGGCGACGGGGGGCACGGTAGTTTCTATCAAGTGAGCTTCCTGCAAAAGTCCGTAATTTACCCTTCGACAGGCTCAGGGCGAACGGGCTTAGGTTGAAATTATTTAGTTTTTCCGTTCGTGGTGAGCCCTTCGACTCACCGTTTGCCCTGAGGTTCTCGAAGGGTGAACGGTTCGCTCAGGACAAGCTTGTCGAACCACAAAAAAATACTTTTGCAAGAGGCTCAAATGATTGGCGATTTCGTCCGGGCAACAAATAAACCCTAAGGCTGCATAAACGGCGGAAACAAAGCTGGTCTTCGCGGCCTCAGGAGGCGATTGGATGTAATAAGTGAAGGGATCGGCCGAACCCACCTCTGGCGCATTCCTCCGGGAGCATGGGTTGAGTTGCCTGGACATTGAGCGGACCCGTTGCCGAAGCTTCTTTGGTCAACTTAACCAGGCCTGAAATCTCGGCAGCTTTTGCAGCGTTAGGGTAAACTTCTCCAGGGTTCATCTTCTGCCATTTCAAACAACAAACCACGGGGGGGTAGGGGAGGTGTTTTATGAAGAGAGTTTATCTGTCGTTCATTTTGGCTATTTATTTGCTCGTGAATGTGCCGGCATATGCCGAGCCGGTAAAAGAAGAGGTTTTCAAAGCCGTTGTTAAGATCCGCTCAATCATTCCCAAGGATGCCCCAACAGCTCGAACCCTGGGAACGGAACGGCAAGGGAATGGCGTGGTCATTGATGAACAAGGCCATATTCTAACGATCGGCTACCTCATCATAGAAACCGAGAAAATCGAAGTAATCGGCCCGGATGGTAAAACCATCAATGCCACTTTTATTGGCTTTGACCACAACACTGGTTTTGGTCTTATTAAAACAGAAAAACCTTTAAACGTGGGGCCCATGAAGCTGGGGAAATCGTTGAGGATCAAAGAAGGCGATCAAATTCTGGTAGCGGGGTATGGGGGAGCATCGGCGGTTCAAGGAGCCTGGGTCATTGCCCGCAAAGAATTTACCGGATACTGGGAATACCTTCTGGAAGAGGCTATCTTTACTGCCCCGGCCATTCCCGATTTTGGCGGCGCCGCTCTGATCAACCGGGAAGGAGATCTCCTGGGCATTGGGTCGCTTTTTACTCAACTAATAATCCCGGGGTTAGGGGCAATTCCCTGCAATGTATTTGTTCCCATCGATCTCCTATCGCCCATATTGGAAGATCTTATGACTAAAGGCCGTCCTCGTGAGGCCCCGCGGCCCTGGCTGGGCCTGAATGCGGAAGAGGCCCATGGGCGTGTTATCGTAGTGCGGGTCACAACCGGAGCTCCGGCTGAACAAGCAGGCCTAAAGCCTGGCGACATCATACTTAAAGTGAGCGGAAAAGCAGTGAACGGACTTTCAGATTTTTATCGGAAGGTTTGGGGGCTGGGCAAAACCGGGGTGGAGGTTCCGCTCAGTATCCTTCAGGGAACCCAGATTCGCGACATAACCATTCGCTCATCTGACCGCTACCAGTTTCTCTGGCTTAAACCGAAGAAATTAATTTAATTGTATCACTACTGTCCAAATAAAAATTTTAACATAACATAAAACGCTATGACTTCATTGGATAATTGCAATATTTTGTACGGGAACGATTTGAATTTTGAAAAAGGCTATACTCCCCTAAAAAAGGAGGTGGCCAATGAATCGAGGTCGTACAATCTTCGCACAAGCCATGC
>VGSF01000153.1 GCA_016875165.1 Deltaproteobacteria bacterium | reverse complement strand
AGAGAGAGAGAAGGGAGGATAAATAAAAGACAAAGCCCGACTTTGCATTAACAATGCCGGGCTTTTAAGATTCCTTTCCATCCTTTCTTCCCCCCAAGAGGTTTAAATGCTTAGCGGGAACAGACAGATAGAGCGGTCTTAATCACAGGAGGTTTTAAAATAAGGTTTTATTCTATAAAAAGCAATTTCTTTGTCAATAATTTTTTTTAATATTTAAGCCACAGTTGATTATGTCCCTTCGGGACACCATGCCATTACCTCTCACCCCCACCCTACTCCCGCAAGAGAAGAGGTCTTAATTCGTCATGCCTGCGGAAGCAGGTATAAATTTATCCCCATATCAGCAAATTTTATTCCTCATTGGTCCTCTTTTATACCAATGATTTCCAGCATTTTCTAATATATTGCCTATTCCGGTGATTCCGGCCACCCATTCCCAAGCAAGATTCAGGTCTTGGGACTTGTTTATTGACATTCTTTCTCTCATCTTAAGCAGACCTCAAATCGAGAACGGGATCACGTGATGTTGCTGATTATTCTCTGGTTTGTTCTTTAGGCCAAATCGATAAAAAAAGCCTGATCATTGACAATAGCGATCATCGATGGCTCGATTAAGGCAATCATTGACAAGAATCGAAATGAATCATGCTTTTTCTTTTCCTGCCGTCATCTCTCACCCCCACAAAGAGAGGAAGGTTCATATTGGGTAATGGTAAAGGTTAAGGTTAAGAAGCCAGTTTTTTTAATGGGTGCCTACTGGCAGGGGTAAGGTCTTTGGTTCTAATGAATTTACTTAACCCCATCACTTTGCCCAAACCGGCATCTCGAACAGTCGAGTCTCCGACCTCACCTTTACCTTCACCAAGGAACACTCTGTATGATAGCCTATGGATCCATGGCTAAGCGCGTATCAAAAATCCGACTTTTTGTCAAGAAGTTTTTGTACCCTTTGGAATTCCGCCATAAGAAAGACAAAGGCATGGCAGGACAGGTTGGGAGGCGGGGGGAAGAGGTTTAAAGGAGGCCCTTATATCCTATGACGGAATCTGGGCCCGCTCTACTTCCGGACTCGTCGCCCTCCCCAAATACTTGTACCGGCTCTTCCCCTCTTCCTTAGAGGAAAGATAATAATAAGGACCATGCTTCTTCTGCGCATCCCGATGACAAACGCAAGAAGGTTTCCCACAAAACATGTATTGCCTCACCACCGAACCCACCCGCATGGCTTTAGGTTTCCTGAGCGGATTCTCTAAAAGACCCCGAATCCTGCGCAGCTGGCTAATCCGCTGCCGCCAACGGCTGACCTTCTCCATCACTTCCCCTTACCTATATCTAATAATATTTATTACATATAGGATTAAACCATGAAAAAAAGAGGGTGTCAAGCTTTTTTTTAAAAAAACTTAAAACACCCCCTAATATATTGACTTCAAATAGGTTTTTGACCCCTATTTCTTATGGCGGAATTTGAGAGTTGATGGACTCGTAAAAAGTTAGAAGGGCCGTCACTCCGGCGAAAACAGTCCGCCTCAGGCGGACAGAACTCCTTGAATTTACTGGATTCCGGCTTTCGCCGGAATGACGAAAATGGGTCAAAAAGGACTTTCACCGAGTTTATCAAAGTTAAGCTCTGCACATTTTACATGGCGAAAAATATATAGCTCGGGCGTATTTCCAATCTTTTGGTCAATAGTGTAGGCCTGAAGCTGGCGCCCGTTGGCTGAACTCACAGGGCCAGGTAGAATTTTTTGATGTGATCGTTCTGCAGGAGATCTCTGGCTTTTCCTTCTGCGGCGATTCGCCCGTTTTCTAAAACATAAGCCCGGTTGCTGATTTCCAAAGAAAATTGTACGCTCTGTTCGACCATAAGAACAGACACCCCCCGGCGGTTAATTTCCGATACTGCCGCAAAAGTTTTTACTACCAGAAGCGGCTGCAGACCGAGCGAGGGTTCGTCCAGAAGCAAAAGAGCCGGCCTGGACATGAGAGCTCTGCCGATGGCCAGCATCTGGCGTTCCCCTCCGCTCAAAGTTTTGGCTTTCTGGTTTAGGCGTTCCTTAAGCCGGGGGAAAAGGCCAAAGACTTCTTTTAGGGTCTGTTTCCTCCTCGCCCTGGCCGGCCCGGCGTAAGAGCCTATCTTCAAATTGTCCAGGACGGTCATGTCGGGAAAAACGCGCGCCCCTTCAGGTACGATAGCTATTCCTAAGCGTATAGTATCTTCTGGAGAAAGGGGAGTCAGGTCCTGGCCCATGAAGGAAATTTTTCCTTTTTCCTTCTCCCCCGTTGCCGGTTTCAGCAGGTTGACTACAGCTTTTAAAAGCGTACTTTTCCCTGCGCCATTGGGCCCGATGATGGTTACAATTTCTCCGGCGGAGACGTTTAAAGACACATCCCACAGGACATGCACGTCGCCGTAATAAACGTTTAGGCCATGAATTTCAAGCATACCGTTTCCCCAGGTAAGCCTCGATCACTTGAGGATTTCCAGCCACGTTTGCCGGCGGGCCTTCGGCGATCTTCTCTCCTTGATGGATGACCAGCACCCGGTCGGAAATTCCCATGACCGCCCGCATGACATGTTCAACCAATATAAGCGTTGCCTGAATTTTAATCTTGTTCAAAAGCAGCAGCGCTTCTTCGATCTCAGCCGGAGTTAGTCCAGCCATGACTTCATCGAGAAGCAACACTTCAGCCCCGGTGGCTAAAGCGCGCCCTAATTCCAGCCGTCTCCGAAGAGGCACGGAGATTTTCCCGGCTGGATCATCCCGCTGTTTCGGCAGGTTGACAATATCTAAAACTTGATCCGCTGCTTTACGCGCTTGCGGCATTTTTAGGTCCTGCCCATAGAGAGCCGCCACCAGGATGTTTTCATACACAGTCATCGTGCTAAAGGGCATGGTGATCTGGGAAGTCTTGGCAATCCCCATGCGGCAGATCTGGTGGGGGGGGAGGCGATTGATCGGTTTTCTTTTAAATATAATCTCTCCTTCGTCGGGGACATACACCCCGGCAATAAGATTGAAGAGCGTGGTCTTGCCGGAGCCGTTCGGGCCTATTAATCCCAGGATTTCCCCGGGCTTTAGGGAAAAAGAAAAATTGCGCACTGCCGTGAGGGCGCCGAAGCGTTTAGTCACACCGCGACATTCCAAAAGGTTCACAAAACCGTCCTTGTAACACTTTAATTCTTTGAATAAAGGTGTATCACCAGGGCCCGGGGATTCCAGGGCCCGGGGGCCAGACCGGCCCGCTTGAAATCATAAGGCGCTGATTTCTCCGTGGATGGGGCGGGGAAGATACTCCCCGCCTCCTCCGAAGGAAACGGGCTTTTATCCCCGAGGACAAGGGGAAACCCAACCGATGCTTCCGGCGCGTTCCGGCCCGGCCCCCGGGCCCAAACAGAAGTGTTGCCGCCATTTCTTTAAAACCCTAAACTGATACCCGTCTTTTTTTCTTGCCGAGGGCGCCCATGATTCCCTGGGGCATCAGCAGAATCACAACCACAATGACCATTCCCACAAAAATCAGATAATCGTAAACGAATCTGGCGCCTAAAAATTCTGAGATGAGGGTGAGAAAACTCGCTCCGATGACCGGGCCGAGGATGGTGCCCATTCCTCCCAGGAGGGTCATGATAACCATCTGGATGGTGCGCATCACGTTAAAGACATCGTCGGGAATGATGTAAGTTAACCAGTAAGCCTCCACCCCGCCGATACATCCGATGAGGCTCGAACTCAGGATATAGGCATACACCTTGATCCTTAAGGTGGGGACGCCGCTCAGCTCCGCGGCCTGTTCCGCTTCCCGTATGGCTCGAAGTCCATATCCAAATTTACTCCTCTGGATGACCGCGGTCAGGCCCACCACCAAAGCCATGAAAAAAAGCATTATGTAATAGAAGAAAATCCCGGGTAGGGGAGGAGGAAGGGTTAACCCGTGCGCCCCTCCAAAAAACTCCATGCCAATGACTCGATCTCCCTCGAGAAAAATCTGCTTTAAGGCTTCAGCGGCTGCAAAGGTGGCAATGGCAAAGTAAGCCCCCTGCAACCTCAGGGTGGAAAGACCGATGGCCAGGGACAAAGCGGCGCACACCACCCCTGAAAGAAAAACACTCAGGAAAAAGGGGAATCCTCCTTTGATCATCAAAAGGGCCGTGCAGTACGACCCAACCCCGAAGTAGGCAACCGGCCCGAAATCGATGTGTCCGGTATAACCGGACATCAGATTCCAGCAGCCGGCCAGAGCTACCCACATGAATATGAGCGAGAAGAAGCGCAGCCGGTACCCTTCCAGTCCGATAAACGGAAGGATCAACAGGATAACCCCTAAAGTTAAGAGGAAAAATAAAATCCCTTCCAATCGTGGACGGCTCCCAATCATGCTAATTCTTTACTCCACAATTCCTTTGCCGAGAATGCCCCCCGGGCGAAATATGAGCATCAACAAAAGAAGGAAAAAGGTAAGCGATAGCGATATTCCGGCAGTTAAATAAGTAGTCGCCAGTGATTCAACCACCCCCAGGATGATCCCTCCCCACAGAGTTCCGGGGACATAGCCCATTCCCCCCAGAACCACAACGCAAAAAGCCGTAATGGTGAAAGGGAGCCCCATCTGCGGGTGAATGACGAAGGTGCTGGAGATCAAAGAACCAGCCAGGCCGGTAATGGCCGCAGCCAGGGCAAAAGTTAAAGTGTAAATTTTAAATATTTTAATCCCCATGAGCTGGGCCATTTCCCGGTCCTGGGCCGTGGCCCTGATGGCCCGCCCTGTTTCCGTACGGTACAATAGGAGATAAAGCCCGCCAATCACAATCATGGCCAGGGCAAAAGTAGCCAGGCGGGAGTACGGCAGAACCAGGCCGGCAAAGATGATCGTCAGGCCGGAATAGGAGGTTTGCACCGTGCGGAAGTCGGCGGTCCAGGTCCTTAAGGCCAGATTGGCAATTACCAGATGAAGCCCGAAGGTTAAGAGATAGGACATGATGGGAGGAGATCCCACCAGGCGGTTAATGGCTAATTTTTGCATGAAAAAGCCGATGATAAAAAGGAACAGGAGAGTAAAGGGGAGCGTGAGAAAAGGGTCCATTCCGGCCAGGACGAAAAGCCAGTAGGTAATAAAAGCCCCTAACATGACGAAGTCGCCGTGGCTTAAGTTCACCACGCCCATGACTCCGAAAGCCAGGGCGAACCCTGCTGAGCAAGCGGCGTAAATTCCCCCCAACAGGAGCCCGTTGACCAACGATTGGCAGAAAAGGATCATGGGGAAAAATTTTGGCGGGATTTCATGGTTTTATCTTTTTTTCCATGGCTTCATGGGATAAATCGGCTTGCCTTCGGCCGTATCCGGCGGAAAAACATGAACAAGTTTTCCGCCCTGTACCTGGACTACGACCGGGGGATGAATTTCATTCGCCCCGTCGGCGGCAAAACGGATTGGGCCGTAGAAATTATCGAAACGCTTGGAGTAGAGGAACTGCATTATTTTTTCCCGGTCCCGATCTTTCAGCGGGGGGGTGAGGCCGAGTTCCTGGACTGCCTGTTGTTGCACCAATGCGCCGGCTACGCTGGCCGCTTCCACAAAATCAGGAGCCCGCCCAAAGCGCTTTACGTATTGGTTATGAAAATCTCTGGCCGTGCCGAACACTCGGTCCCGGTAAGGAAGGTTCGGAGTCCATTCCGAGGCTGCAAAAACGTATTCCGCATCCTTTCCCAGGGAATCCACAAAATCCGGCACGGTTGGGCCGTAGCTGAAAAAAACCCCCTTAGGCGTAAAATCAACTTCTTTTAAACCTTTCATCACCCGCATGGCCACCAGCGAATGGGAACCCACCAGGAGCACGTCCGGATTTTTTTCTTTCACCTTCATTAAAAGCGTATTGTAGTCGGCAAGAGCAAGAGGGAAAAGTTCAAAATGGACAACTTTCATCCCCAACTTTTCGGCATAAGCCTTAAAGCCATCCGCGGCATCAGCACAGAAGGGAATGTTCGCTCCGATGATGGCCACTGTCTCCGGACGGGGACTAAGGGTGGGCAAAATTTCCACACACCCCCGAACTTCTTCGGGAGCTTTTCCCAGAAGAGAGAAATAATACTTAAATCCCCGGTCGAAAAGTCTAAGAGTGCTGGCCGCCCCGCAGGTCATCGGATAACGATATTTTTCCGAAACTGCGCTGGCCGCAATCACCTGGCTGGATCCGAATCCTCCCAGGATGAGGTCAACTTTGTCCTCCGTAATCAATTTTTCCACTAATTTGGCGCTGCTCGTGGGTTCGCTTTTATCATCGTAAAAAATCAAATCCACAGGGTGGCGTTTCTTTTTGACTTCTATTCCCCCCTGAGCATTGACCGCTTCTTTCCAGAAAATGTAAGCATCCTTAACCAGAGCCCCGTCCTTGCCAAAAGCCCCTGTTAAAGGAACGGTAAATCCGATCTTAAAAGGTCGTTCCCCGCCTTCCGCTTCCGCGAGCAACAGCCCGAATAAAAAGGTGAGTATGGCAAACCCTGCGAATACGCCTTTCCAGCTTTCCCCTTTTTTCAGCGCTTTCATCCCTTTCCCTCCCGAGGTTCTTGTAAATCTCAAAATCTGGCGCTCAAACGTCATTCCGGGCAAGCGAAGCGCGACCCGGAATCCAGGAATTTCAAGTAATTCTGTCCGCCTGAGGCGGAGGGCTTCCGCCGGAATGACGGAATAAGTGACTTTTGCAAGAAGCTCCTCCGTTAAAAAGTGTTATATATTATCAAAAAAAGAATGATGTGAAAAGATAAAATAAAAGCCAAAGTTACACCCCTTGAGAATTTGCCAACAAAAATGAAATAAGTGAAACAGGGGCGATTTCTTCTTGATGCGGTTTTTTAAATATGTTAATTTTCAGACATGACCGTTAAAACTCTGGAATGGAAGAATGGTCAGCTTTTTATTTTGGACCAAACCAGACTTCCTCTAACTGAGTACTACATAATATGCACAACCTATCAACAGGTGGTTAGGGCCATTAAAAAAATGGTCATCCGCGGGGCGCCGGCCATTGGCGTGGCTGCTGCTTTTGGGATGGTCCTCGGAGCCCGGCAGCTCAAAACCCGCAACCCATTAACTTTTAGGGGGGAATTACGGAAGACAGCAAATATTTTGATTACAACCCGCCCTACGGCCGTGAATATTCTATGGGCTGTAGAGCGCATGAAACGGGTAGCTGAAGAGAATATTAAAAAAGGGGTCTTGGCGGTGCAGGAAATTCTTCTTCAGGAAGCATTACGGATCCTGAAGGAAGACATTCAGGCCAACCGGCAGATGGGCAAGCACGGCCAAATGCTCATTCCGGACGAATGTTCGATTCTAACCCACTGTAACGCCGGAGCCCTGGCAACAGCCGGCTATGGCACAGCCTTGGGAGTCATCCGCGCCGCTTACGAAGCGGGCAAGCGCATCCATGTATTCGTGGACGAAACCCGCCCTTTCCTTCAGGGTTCCCGCCTGACGGCCTGGGAGCTGATGAAAGATCGCATTCCCTGCACCCTGATTGCCGACAATATGGCTGGCGCCCTTATGGCCCAGGGGAAAATTCACCTAACTATTGTAGGAGCTGACCGCATCGCGGCCAACGGCGACGTGGCCAACAAAATCGGGACTTATTCCCTGGCCCGCCTTTGCCATGTCCATCACATCCCTTTTTATGTGGCCGCCCCCACTTCCACTATCGACCTCTCCACAAAATCTGGGGAGAAGATACCCATTGAACATAGATCCCCTTTGGAAATAACCAGGCTGCAAGGGAGACCCATTGCTCCGCCAGGGGTAAAAGCCCTTAACC
>VGSF01000152.1 GCA_016875165.1 Deltaproteobacteria bacterium | reverse complement strand
GGAATATTTAATTTACGACCTGAGCGGGGAGATTCAGGAACCTATGGGCAACGAATCTAACTTCACCGCTCCCAGAAATAGCTTTCAGACCAGAGAGGGAAAGTGGGTCGCTCTTTCGGCCAGCTCCCAGGCCACTTTCGAGAGGATGATGGACCTGGTAGGCCACCCGGAATTGAAGACAAGACCGGGGTTCAGGAACAACCAGGAAAGGATTCAAAAGGAAAGCCGAAAGGCGCTAAACCAGGTGATCGGAGAATGGATCAAGGGCAGGACCTTAAAGGAAGTGGTGGATGAATGCGAGAAAGGAGATGTAACCATCGGGCCGGTCTATAACATGCAAGATATTGCCAATGATCCACACGTCAAAGAGAGGGGTAGCATAGCCAAGGTCTTTGATCCGGCAACCGAAAGAACAATTTCTTTTCCGGAAATCCCCGTGCGTTTGTTGCAAACCCCGGGGAAAATTCGCTTTCCCGGCCTTCCTATGGGTGCAGCCAACGAAGTGGTTTACCAGGATATTCTGGGCTATTCGGCCGAGGAGATATCGGCAATGAAAGCGAAAGGAGCGATCTAAGAATGAAGATCAAAATCTTTAAGGCAGAAGACATAAGCCAGAGCCTATCTATGAGCGAGGCCGTGGAAGTGGTCAAAAGAGCCTTTGTCCAGCTTTCCAGCAAGCAAGCCCAGTCCCCGGTGCGCACTTCTTTAAACTTGAAGAACCCGGGAGAAGTAGCTTTGACGATGCCTGCCTATCTGAGTGAAACTTTCGCCCTGGGGACCAAGATCGTCACCTTTCTCCCTCAAAACCCCGAAAAGGGGCGTCCGGCCGTTCAAGCGCTGGTGGTCCTTTTTGACGCGAAGACCGGAGGGCCCTCCGCCGTCTTTGAGGGCACCCACTTAACCCGCTTGCGCACCGGGGCAGCAACGGGGGCGGCCACTCAGGTCTTCTCCCGCGGGGACTCTAAAAAGTTAGCCTTGTTTGGTGCGGGCGGCCAGGCGTTTTTCCAGGTGATGGGAGTACGGGCCGTGCGCAAGGTAGAAAAAATCATGATCTACGATGTCCTTCCTGAAAAGGCAGAGGCCCTGATCAACCTCCTTCGGTTAAACCCTTTGGATCAGGATGCGGAAATAGCGCAAGCGCGTTCGCCGGAAGAGGCTTTGGCCGGAGCAGACATAGTGGTTACGGCCACAAGCTCCAGCCAGCCGGTCTTCCCTGGAAAAAATCTTGGCCAGGGAACGCACATCAATGCCATTGGGGCCTTCAAGCCAGAGATGCAGGAAGTAGATGAGGAGACTATCCTTCGCTCGCAAATCTTCGTAGATTCGGTGGAAGCCTGTCTGGAGGAGGCTGGGGATTTAATCATTCCCTTGAATAAGGGCCTCATTCGAAAGTCAGATATTCAAGCCGAGCTCGGCGAAGTAATCGCCGGGAGAAAGCCCGGGCGGCGGAGTGATCAGGAGATCACCTATTTCAAATCCGTGGGAAATGCCGTACAGGACGTCGCGGTCGCCCAGGCGATCTGGCAGCGCGCTGCGGAAAAAGGCCTCGGCCAGGAAGTGGAACTATGAGCGCGGAAAATCTAATAGGACGCAGATTTACGCAGATAATTATTTTCTTTTTAGTTTATCCTGATAATCTGTGTACATCCGTGTCCAAAAAGGAAATTCATTGAGCCTCTTGCAAAAGTTTTTTTTTGTGGTTCGACAAGCTCACCACGAACGGAAAAACTAAATAATTTCAACCTAAGCCCGTTCACCCTGAGCCTGTCGAAGGGTAAATTACGGACTTTTGCAAGAAGCTCCATATACAATTAAATTAGCTTGACAAGAAGCGCCAAGGGGTTAAAAAATGGCATAGCGTATTTTTTAAAGGAGGTAAGAAGAAGGTGACAAATTTAGAATTTGGCTTAACCCTCACCGTAGTCGGGATAAGCGGAACAATGTTTATCCTCTTCCTGATCACCCTGGTGATCGATGCCCTGAACAAATTTTTCCCTCCAGGGGCGAAAGGAAAGGGTGAATGAAACAATTATGATAACGGATGGATTACTCAGTCTCTTGAACGGGTTTGCCAACTTGCAGTGGACCAACGGCGTAATGATCATGGTAGGATGCGTTCTTCTCTACCTGGGGATCAAGAAAAACATGGAACCGCTTCTGCTGATCCCCATAGGCTTCGGGGCCATTCTGGTGAATATTCCCCTGGCCGGTATGATGGAACCGGAAGGGTTATTTCGCTACTTTTACGAGGCGGGGGTATTGACGGAAATTTTCCCCTGCCTGATCTTCGTGGGCATCGGGGCCATGACCGACTTCGGCCCCCTTCTGGAGAACCCCCGCATCCTTCTTTTGGGAGGAGCAGGGCAATTCGGGATTTTCCTCACGCTTCTCCTGGCTTTGCTTTTGGGGTTCACCCAACTGGAAGCTGTGGCCGTCGGGGTCATCGGAGCTTGCGATGGGCCCACGGCCATCTACGTGACTTCCAAGTATGCTCCCCACCTGCTGGGTGCAGTCTCCGTGGCCGCTTACTGCTACATGGCCATGGTGCCGATCATTCAGCCCCCGATCATGCGGGCCCTGACCTCGGTTGAGGAACGGAAGATCGTGATGACCTACAAGAAGAAGTCAATCTCCCGTTCGGCAAAGGTCCTTTTCCCCATCACGGTAACGTTAGTAACTTGTTTGATTGCCCCTATGGGGACACCCCTGATGGGCATGCTGATGCTGGGGAATCTTCTTAGGGAAAGCGGGGTGGCCGACCGGCTGGTCAAAGCCTCACAGAACGAGATAGCCAACATCGTCACCCTGCTTTTGGGAATTTCCATCGGGGCGACGATGGCCGGGCCGGTCTTCCTGAAACCTCAGACCCTGATGGTTCTGGGATTGGGTCTGTTGGCCATCTCCCTGGACACGGCCGCGGGAATTTTTCTGGCCAAATTGATGAAGATTCTTTCCGGAGGTAAAATCAATCCTTTGATCGGAGCTGCCGGAATCTCGGCTTTCCCCATGTCGGCGCGGGTCGTTCAGGCGGAAGGGCAGAAAGCCAACAGGAAGAATTACCTTCTTATGCACGCTATGGGCGCGAACACCGGAGGTCAGATTGGATCTGTTCTGGCCGCATCGGTCATGCTTTCCCTTCTGCAGGGAATGGGAATTATCTGATCAATTGGCTGACTTTTGCAAAAAGTCCAGGTATTCCTTAGCCAGGCGGGCATTCTCGCTCTGGGGGGCAAGGCGCACTACTTCCTCGAAAGATTTTCGAGCCTCCTCACGTCTTCCAGAATTGAAATAGAGCAGGCCAAGCTGGAAGTGGGCTTCTAAAAAACTGGGCGCCTGGGCCAGGGCCGAACGCATGGCGGCAATGGCCTCTTCGGTCTGTTGGTTGTCTTTATAAGCCAGGCCCAGGTTGTAATAGGCCAGGCCGAAATCCGGCTTCATGGCCACGGCCTTTTTGTAATATTCGATGGCCTTCGGCCGGTCTCCTTTTTTATAGTGCGCCCAGCCTATGTTGTTCAGCACATAAAATGGCGTCATGTAGAGGATGTCTTTTAAGACCGCCTCGAATTCCTGGATGGCCTCATCCCATTTGCCCATCTCCAAGTAGGTTGCCCCCATGGCGTTTTTGGCCTCGGTGAATTTCGGGTCGAGAACCAGGGTTTGGCGGAAATGTTCCAGGGCCTGAAGAAAACGCCCCTTGGCGCTGTAAGCCCAGCCTAAGCCAAAGTGGATTTCCGGGTCTTTGGGGTTGAATTTCTCGGCCAGCAAAAGCTCTCTTAAGGCGGAGGTGGAGTCTCCCTCCTGCAGATTCTGGTAGCCCAGGCGTAAATGGATGGTGGCTTTCTGCTTGGCCTGCTCATCGGTCGCGCACCCCGCCAAACAGGATACCCCCACGGCTAAAAGCAGAACTGCTTTGAATGAACTCTTAATTGATCCCATAATTCCCTCCCTGCCCCTCGCAACAAGTGACGAAAAATGGCCCCCAGGCAGTTTTCGACAGAAGACTTTGTGTTCAGAGGAAGAAAAAGGTCGGGGCTTAAACCTTCCACTTTTTCAAAATCACTTTTCTGCTCGGCGAAGATCTCCCAGCGGCCGTCGGACGGTTGTTTTTCATCGGAAGCCCGGCGGGCGAGCCGCTTGCGGATTTCCTCTTCCGAGCACTGGCATTCGATCAGCAGAAAATCAGCATCCATCTGCCGGGCCAGAGACCAGGCCTCCTTCCGGTCCATATTTTTTTTGAAGGAGGCGTCTATGACTACAGAAGAGCCGAAGGCCAGGTGTGCCTTGGCCCGGTCCAAGATGGTCTGGTAGGTCTTGCGGGAAAAATCCGGGGAATAGATTCCTTGATGAAACTTTTCAAAACGTTTCTCCTGGGGAGATAAATGGGCCAGCTCTTTACGGATAATGTCTGAGCTCAACCACTTTAAATCGAGAGCACCAGAGAGAGCCCTGGCAACGGTAGATTTTCCCGTGCCGATCAACCCGCTGGTGATGAAAAGCGCCGGTCGGGTTAATTTTTTGGCGTAGTGCTGGGCCAGACGGAAGTAACGCCTGGCTTCTTGCAGGGCCGAATCTTTTTCCTCCGCCGAAATCCCCGTATCGTCTAAACGAAAGCTGATGACCTTACCCCGCACGTAAGCCCGGTACGATTTATAAAAATTGAGGAGCAGAAAGAGAGGCCAGTCCCGAGACATGTCCAGGTAGCTGGCCGCCAGTTCCGCGGAAAGCAGGGGATAGCCGTGGAAGTCGAGGTCCATCAGCAAAAAAGCAATGTCGGCAGCCACGTCAGAATAACGGAAGCGCTGGTTGAATTCGATGCAATCGAAGATAAGGATTTCATCGGTCAAACAGACATGCTGCAGGTGCAAATCCCCGTGGCAATCGCGGATTTTTCCAGAAGAGATGCGTTTTTGCAAGAGAGGAAGCTTGGCCTGCATAAAAAGACGATTATTCTCGCGGATATCCTGGAAGGTTGCCGAAGAGAGGGAGAGGCTCACGTACTTCTCGGTCTGAGTGAAATTTTCCTCCACGTTTTTCCGAATGGTCTCTATCCCGCCATAAGAGGAGATTTCCGTATTTGTAGCGGCGTTGGCGTGAAAAAGGGCCACTTTTGCGGCAATTTTGCGGAGGAGAGCGGAGGTGATGCCTCCCCGGGCTAATTGACGATCCATCATGCAGTCCTGGGGAAGCTGTTTCATTAAAACGGCGTATTCTATTATCTCTCCTTCCCCTTCCCCCAGGAAAATTTGGCCTTTACGGGAGCGAATTTCCACAACACCCAGGTAAACTTCCGGGCACAACCGGCGGTTTAACTCCACTTCTTGATGGCAATAATAGTTTCGCTTCTCCAGGGTAGTAAAATCGAGAAAGCCGAAATCCACGGGTTTCTTTACCTTGTAGACATGCTCGCCCGTAAGGAAGATGGCCGAAACATGCGTCTGCACCAACTCAACCTTCCTGGGCTGTTCGGGGTAGATTTCAGGGTTTTGAAGCGCAGTAACGATTGTGGAAAAGTCCATGCGATTTTTTCCGGAATTAATTTTTTCGTATCAGTTTAGAGTTTTTAAAAAATGGCGGCAACGCCTCTGTTTGGGCCCGGGGGCCAGGCCGGAACGCGCCGGAAGCATCGGTTGGGTTTCCCCTTGTCCTCGAGGATAAAAGCCCGTTTCCTCCGGAGGAGGCAGGGAGTATCTTCCCCGCTCCATCCACTGAGAAATCAGCGCCTTATGATTCCAAGCGGGCCGGTCTGGCCCCCGGGCCCTGGAATCCCTTGGCCTTGTTGACACACCTTTCTTCAAAGAACTAAAGTGTTACATTTTTTCTGAAATATAACGGCATTTTCAGCAAACTGTCAAGCAGCAAATGGGCTCGCCCACCTTCTCTTTTAAATAAATTGAATAATTTGTAACAGTTTAGCGTTTTGATCCGCCTCAGGCATACCAGAAATCCCTCCCGACCTCCCCTGCCTACCGCAGGCAGGCTTTTGCAAAGGGAGGAAAGGTTTTTTATTGGAATTCGATAAAAGATTCAGCCTTTTCCCCCTTTAAAAAAAGGGGGATGAAGGGGGATTTGCCAGCTTTTCAAATGCCTAAACTGTTACAATAATTCACATTGATAGACAAAGCCCGGACGGGAGGGGAATGAAAGAGGGAGCAGAACTACTGTTTCTGTTTTAAGGTAAAGATTGATGATCTCGTAAAAAGTCGTCACTCCGGTGAAAAACGGAGTCCAGAGTATTTATAAGTATTTGAAAATACTGGATTCCGGCTTTCGCCGGAATGACATAATGAAGGTAATTCAGACTTTTTACGAGGTCATCAAGATTGACAGGCACTGTAAAAACGAATAGATTTCAATCGATAACCTTCAGATAAAGGCGAAGAATTTGGCGCTGAAGAAACTAGTCTTCTCTTGGCTATCGGATTTGGTGATAGCGGTGTCTATCTTTGGAAAGATGGGACGAAAGAGGGGACATCCTATAATCCCCCTGTCAAGAGAAAAGTGAAAACTGATTAAGAATCATGAGATACAAAGCAAGCCTTTTTCAGAGTAAGCTTTTCCCTTCGGCTTAAGGATAAGCTTTTTGTTTTGTCGACGAATCTCTCACTTCGACGAACTTTGAACCTAATCGTTACTTTTATCCGGTATGCCCCCTTTTGGGGGGCCATCCATCATCCCTAATCCAGGCTCCAAAGTTCAAGTGAGAGGCCCAGAATTGTCCCCTCCGAGGTCATCCGCCTCTACGTTAGTGCCCGGGCTCTCTCGTCGAATGGATCAGGGTTCCTACTCTAGGTTCAGATAATCCGGATTAAAAGGCTCCTTCTTTTTCATCAACGTCCAGGCAATGACCAGCAGCTTGGCCGCCAGTTTGACCCGCATCTTCGTCTTGATCCCCGGCTCCCTTTCCCGGCCCCGCAATTGGTTGCTGTAATAAACCATAAAATGGCGATTCTTCGTCGAAGCAATGAAGGCGGCTTGATAGAGGGCATAGCGCAAATCCGCCTTCCCTTTCTTGGAAATCCTCGGCCGGGCCCGTTCCGATCCCTTCCCACTCCGCTCCGCATTCAAATCCAATCCCGCCATCTTGATCACCTGACTCCCATTCTGAAACCGAAACGGATCTCCGATGGCCCCCAAAACCTTGGCCGATACATCCGGACCAAACCCCGGAATACTCAAGAGATACTCATATTCCGAAAATTCCAGGCACCGTTCCTGGATCTGCTTATCCGTGTCGCCGATCACGATCCGGATCTGCCTTAACCCCTCCACCATCACCCGAGCCTCAAATTCCGCCCCCGGCCCCATCTCGCAACCAATCGAATGCTGCGCCCTCTGCAATATGGTGCGCAACCGACCGCTCTGCTGCCCACTCCTCATCTGCGGGGCCACCATCCGGACAAACTCCTCAAACTCGTACCCCGATAAACTCCGCGGGTCTAAACACCAACGCACTATCGCTAAGCTATATTTCTCCGACTGGTCAAAATATCGATCCAACTCCGGAAAATACTTCGCCACCAAATGATTCCGGATCCTCACCCGATACCCATGCTCCTGCCTCTTCAGCCTCCTCTTTGTTATTTCCCACGATATCGTGGAAGTATGAGGAGAGGGGTTGGCAAGATAAATGGACCGATGGTATAAAGGTGGGTGAAATAGCGAGGTAAGAAATTGACCTTGCAAAAATAACCAAGCGTCACAAAGAGGCCAATCAGAAGGTTTGCAGAGCCCGAAGACCAGCCCCCTTGTGAGCCAGGCAGCCGAAATATCCAGCTACCCTACCTTAACACATTTGAGACCGTTTGGGA
>VGSF01000151.1 GCA_016875165.1 Deltaproteobacteria bacterium | reverse complement strand
CTCTGTCAATGGGCTTCAGATATTTGGTTTCCCTCCTCTCTGCCATTCAAGCTATGGGGCTCCTGGCTTTTACCCCAGCAGGACTGACTCCTGCTGAACATGCCAGCCTTCGCTGGACACACAACCGTGCATGCGATTTTCTCGCACACGGCTTTCCGATCATCTTCTTCCAGCGGCTTTCGCAGTCTGAGTCCAAGGAGCTGTGGTTGGAATCTTATATAATTCCAACTCCTCGTAGAGAAACTTCACCGTTCGATACCACTTACGCACTTCTCGATGTTTCCGCCGCAGGTAGATGCGCACTCGGCGGTTGGGGTCGGACCAAGTCAACCAACTGATATTACAGGATAACTACCTAAAATATAGCCCATTTTCGCCCTTAAAACCACTTTTTTGACCCCAAAAATGAGCCTCTAAGAAAAACTGCGCATGGCGTATTTAGGCGTATTGGCGCCTAAGGGGGCACCCATTAAAAGGCCTACAAAATACATTTTATTTTCTACTCCCCTGATGTATATCACCTTCACCAATTGCAACCAATATCCGGGCGACCATTTCAGGATCAATATAAAGTCCAACGGCGATCAATCGATCTATTGCTGGTTTTGCTGTATGAAGAAATCCTTTTCGTTTAGCTAACACGATTAAACCCAAAGAACCAATCAGAGGAATATCAAAAAGAATGGCACACTTACGGGCCTGCAAATCGTCTAAAACAACACCTGACCCCGGTGTTCTTAATGCCAAGGTCAAAACTTCACTTTCGCCCTGGCCAAGATTCCAGGCAGCTATAGAGGAATGTATTTCTGGAACCCTTTCCCGCATTATTTTAGAACTACAAGAGAGAGCAGACAGATAGGACTCAATGGAACCTTTTGCCTCAATTTCCTTTATAACGCCCCCTGGAATCATCCATGTTTTGGCTAATGGACTTATGGATTTC
Source organism: Deltaproteobacteria bacterium (assembly GCA_016875165.1). Classification (GTDB taxonomy): domain Bacteria; phylum Desulfobacterota; class SM23-61; order SM23-61; family SM23-61; genus JAHJQK01. The sequence goes on along the minus strand of VGSF01000151.1, from coordinate 7,040 downwards.
AAAAGGTCGGCTTTACCAAGTAATATAATGGGAGATGCATTAAGTACCCAGTCTTTATTCATATTCAGCCTCGTGAAGAACTTCTTCTGCTGAATACTGAAAAGGGGAGACTTTAAATCTTGACAACGAAAGAAGAAAGTTTTCTCGACACATGCCAGCTATTTCAGCCGCTTTTTCCTGGGATATAACCCCCATCTCATACCATTTGACTGCTGCAGCCAGTCGTATATCTTTTGAAAACTCCACTGGTGTCTTTTTAAGCGCTGAGAATACACTTAAAGGAAATGTTAGGGTTATTGTCTTAGATTCCATATCTCATTTTCCTCCTTTCCTTTTCCTCACTCTAATAATTTTGGGGGACGTTGCTCAATTCCTTCAATTTTCATTTCATGCCGTAAAGCCTAAGGCGATAAAAAACAGATAATAGGTTATAGGTCATAGGCAAAGACAGAAAATCTCTCATCCATACTTACACGAGAACCGCTATAACTTCAATTGCTTCTTGTAAAATACCTTCATCATTTAATCTCTGCTTTCGCTTATCCGATAACCTGTCCTGTGCCCTTCGGTATCGGCCCGGTGGGCGGCGAGGTCGGCAGCCACGGCATCAATCTTCTCGCTGAGACGGGCTTCGACGCTATCGATCTTCTGGTCCAGGCTGTCACGTACGCTCTCGATCTTTTGATTGGTTGCCCTGATCTCATTGCTGAGCCGTGATTCTACACCATCGATCTTCCGATTCAGGTTTTCCTCTACACTGTCGATCTTCCGGTTTAGATTGGCATCGACGCCATCAATTTTCTTATTCAGGGTCTCCACCTTAAAATCCACTAAGTTGATTTTCTCACACAATTCCTCACGGGTGTCCCGGATCTCTTGGCGAAGAGTGTCGTGGCCCTCCAGAACGAGATCAAATTTCCCTCGAATGTCCTCCATTAATATCTCTAAATGGTCTTTTTCCATGCCTCCTCCAATTGCGTACCTTGCGGTCCGGATGGTCTATCTAGTCTATTTAGTCTCAGTGATTTTGGGCAACGTAGGTTTTTTATTCACTTCGGGAATTGCGTTGTTCACTACCTTTAATAACTTAAGCTCGTCCTTTATAGCAGAGTGCATAGCGCATAAATACAGGTGCAAGATGTAAGGTACAAGGCCTAAGGCAAAAGGCGAAAACAGTCACCAGGTAATTGGGTTATTGAGTCATTGGGTCAAGAATAGATGGCATAGAGCAGAGCGCATAGGGCATAGCGAAAATCACTAATCCCGGCTTTCGCTTATCCGGTAACCTGTCCTGTGACTCTCCGTATCAGTCCGATGAGCAGAAAGATCCGCAGCCACCGCATCAATTTTCCCGCTACGGCGGACTTTCGGCCATTTTTTAAACCACTGGCTCTAATTCAATTTTTTCAATCCGTGACAAAGACTTTGGGCGAATTTCCTTTATGGAAACAAAAACTACCTTACCCCCGTCGCTTAAAACATTCCTCCCTAACCCAAGATTAAATTCTTTTAATTCCTTATCAAACTCTGGCAAAAGAATGATTTCACCGCCTAACGGAATTTTTTCTTCTATCTCCGGATGTTCAAATAAATAGCGGCTGAATTCAGCACTGAGTTCAATATTACGTTCTATCATTTCTTTCTCTTTATTCATCGTTAACCCCCAGGAACCTCATTTTATAATATTTCCAGTTAGATTTCAAATCGCTCTCGGCAAAGGTTAAAGCGTCATTATAATCTTGATTGAATAAGGGGGTCTTTTCCAAAGATCCATCTAAACTCATTAGATCCCTATGCGCAAAACCATGAGTGGTATCATATCTAACCACAGGATACCATTTATCATTAATCTTTGTTTCATATTGAATCCTGAAAAAAATTACTTTCCCTCGTTCTTTAATGTGAAGATGCCTATACCGGTCTGAGGATCCAATTCTTATAACGTATTCTGTTTCTCTAAGCGACATTTCAACGGGGCATTAGGTAAATGGTTTATTGAAGAATTGAGTCAATGTGTTGTGTGGAGGGACGTTCATGCAGAAATTGCTTTGAGCTTTTCACTTTCGTCCGAGTCTAAAGCATACACCAAAAAAGTTATTGGGTCAATAAGCGATAGCATGGTGCAGAGAGCATAGGGAATAAGAACAAGTTCAAGGTACAAGGTGTAAGGCAAAAGGCCAAGGGCAAAAACAGTCATTACGTAATGGGGGACGTTGTTCAATTCCTTCAATTTTCATTTCATGCCGTAAAGCCTAAGGCGATAAAAAACAGGTAATAGGTTATAGGTTATAGGTCATAGGCAAAGACAGAAAATCTCTCATCCATACTTACACGAGAACCGCTTTAAATTCAATTGTTTCTTGGGAAATAACTTCATCATTTAATCTCTGCTTTCACTTACCTGGTAGCCTGTCCTGTGACTCTCGGTATCTGCCCGGTGGGCGGCGAGGTCAGCAGCCACGGCATCAATCTTCTCGCTGAGGCGGACTTCGACGCTGTCGATCTTCTGATTGGTTGCCCTGATCTCATTGCTGAGCCGTGATTCCACGCCATCGATCTTCTGGTTCAGATCGTCCCGTACGCCATCGATCTTCTGGTTCAGATTTTCCTCTACGCCATCTATCTTCTGGCTAAGTTCATCACGAACACCATCGATCTTCCGATTAACGGTTTCCACCTTAAAATCCACTAAGTTGATTTTCTCACACAAGTCCTCACGGGTGTCCCGGATCTCTTGGCGAAGAGTGTCGTGGCCCTCCAGAACCAGATCAAACTTCCCCCGAATATCTTCCAGCAGGATCTCCAGATGGTCCTTATCCATGTTTCACCTCTGATTGGGGGTCAAATCTTTATTCTTGCCTTTACCGTCGGGAACGTTGACTTCGTTAAACGCGTAAATGAGTATAGGCAAAAATGCGAAGATGCGTCAATGCAAAAAAATTGAACGTTTAGATCGTTATGATCGCTAACTTCGATTTTTTCCATTTACTCTCTGCTTTCGCTTATCCGTGCAGCGCTGGGGGTCAGGCAATCGTAATAAAGTATTTCTTCTATCCGGTCCATCTGGTCCCAGTGAGATAGATGAAGGTCCTCTCACGGGATAAATCTGTATGGTCCGTTTGTTCAAATACCAAAGTCATTGGGTAATTAGGTCATTAAGTAGTTGCGTAATTGGGCTATTGGCATTGTTGAGTTGTTGCCTTTATTAATACTTGAACCTGGATATATCATCCAATAATTCATCGGAAATATAGAAACCTTTTTCTCTGAGTTCTTTGGCTTTATTGTAAGCACTCTCTATTAACCCTAATTTTTCAGCTTTGATCAAAACACCGATAGTCCCCGTTATTTTTAATCCCATATTTTCTGCCACTCTGCGTGCCTTTGAATCATCAATTATTACCTTTAAGCCTGACTGGTTGGCCAAGGCAATAACCTCAGCTTCGCCTTGGCCCAAATTTAAATCTATACTAAGAAGTTTTGAAAAGTTACTTTCAACCTTTCTTACCGAAAGGCATGGCAGGGATATATTTCCAAATTCATTAATCACCGATCCTGGAACAATGACCTCTGAATAAATTTCACAAAGAATGCCCAGAAGGCTGATCTTCTCCATGGCCATAAGCGAAGAAGTATCGGCAATGACTGGCTCAGGCATTTTGAAACTCCTTGGCAAGGTTAAGCTTTAAATATTTTATTGGCGGGATGCCTCTATGAATGAAAATCTCCACGAAGGCTTTTTCTGAATAGCCTACAATTTCAGCAGCCTTTCCCAAAGAGACTAATCCTTCTTCAAGAAGCTTTATCGCAAGCAACAATTTTACTTCCTCTTCTTTGATATTCATTTCGGGAAGATGAACCGATAATCCCATTGCGATTACCTCCTTTTTCCTTTCACTTTCATCCTTATTACACCATATCTTATAAGCGGAAAAGAGGGCCAGCTTGTTTTTTGACCCTGGGATTTTGGGAAATCTCGTTTATTATGTCGCTGGGGTCACATCGCTGGGGAAGCGGGGGACGTTGTTTACTAAGATAAGTAACTTAAAAAAACAGGTAAAAGGTAAAAGGCATAAGGCAAGGAGCAAAGAAAGTAATTGGGTTATTGGGCTATGGGCGATGGGGAAGAATGGTCTATTTGGTCTTTCTGTGCAAACAGAACAACTCCATCCGCTATCATTCGCTCAATAGATTCTTTTAATTTATCATATTCACCCTCTGAATAAACGTGCGGCTCAAGAAGGGGTATATCCAGGCTTTTTTTCACCTGGGCAAATGAATCCCTTCTCTCTTTTCCTCTGTAGACAACGAGAATGTCCACGTCACTGGCGACAGTGTATCTCCCTTGAGCGTAAGATCCGAATAAGACCACCTTTGAAAGAGGAAGTTCCATTGCCAGATTCTTAATTTTTGGTTTAAGGTTTTGGATCAACTCTTCTTTATCAAATTTTGGATAGAATATCCGAACAAAGCTTGACGATTCTTGCCGCATACCCTATAAGCCTCCTCCCCTCCTCAATTGTGTAACGGCTTCTCGGCGAACCAGATGGATGGGCGTTGGGATATCTCGTGGGGATATAGGCCTTATCTAATTCGAGTGCTCCATGGAACAATTTTTCGGAAATTTCATGCTTTTTACCGAGTTCCTTCAACAAGTCAGCTACCGAATGCCCCCAAGCCTCCGCTCCCATCTTTTGGAAAACCGCCTTGATTGCTTTTTCGGCCGCTTGCTGAGCAGAAAAACACGCCCAATTATAAAAACCCCCTTGGATATCGCTTCGGGCATGTTCTAAATCGCCGTTAGCCTCGTCCATCCAATCTTTACTCCGTTCCATTTTGAGATCCTCTACTTGGTCTGTTTGGTCGATAAAAACAGGCGATGTTTTGGGGGACGTTGTTTATTTCTTTCATTTCTGCCTAACCAACTTAGTCTATAAATACAGGTAAAAGGCAATCACAGAAAGCATAGCGAAAAGGGCTGAAAGCGACATAGGTCATGGCTCATAGTAAATAATTAAAAGGTGATAGGCAAGAGGTAAGGGGAAAAAACAAATAAAACGAGCCATGCGAGAAAAGTTTTATTTTCTTCATTTGTATCACCGATACAAATCATCTTGTTAGGAGTTTTTCAATTTCTGCATCTGTAAATTTCAACTGCCTAAAAACCCTTTTGCAATATATGGGGTCCAATGTCTTTTTCCCCTTCTGGACAGGCGCAGAATATCTTTTGCCTTCAACAACTCTCGAATATATTGCATGATCAGTCGCACCTTGCCTAACAAATATTGCCCCTCCTTTTTCCAGCAAATCCGAAAGCTTTTTACTGGACATAGATGGTATTTTAAGCATAAGAAGGAACCTCGTGTACTTCCAAAGGCCTTAAAATTAAACCCTCCCCTGGCTCTTTATACCATTCGGGTTCCGTATCTCTTATAAACTCAATAAAATCTTCAGTAGATATAGGAGATACAACAGTCTCTGGGTGTTCTTTCAAGTCTTCTAAGTACAATTCAATTGCTGTTCTAAGATTCTTCTCTACATCTGCCAAGCTATCACCACGGGCAGAAACATTAAGCTCCAGGCATATTGCAACGTATTCAAGTCTACTCTTCCGGACTATTGCGGTATATTGCTTTTTCATTTCTCTCTCCTTAAATTACCATTAATAGAAATATATCACAAAATTGGACTATATTCAAAAATTGGATCGGGGTCAACCATTAAAGGGAACCTGTCTGATCTTGTCTATTGGATTTATTGAGTTCATTGGGGTTGTTGGGTTTATTGAGTTTGGGGTGTTTTGGGGGACGTCGTTTATTTTATTCACTTCTGTCTAACCGAACAAATTTATAAATACAGAAAGGCGATCACAGAAAGCATAGCGCAGGGCGCATAGCAAAAAGCTGAAAGCGGCATAGCTCACGGCTCATAGTAAATAATTAAAAGGTGATAGGCAAGAGGCAATGGGCTATGGGCTATAAGGAAAGACAGTAAATGGGTCAATGGGTTATTGAGTTACTTGCGTTTATTGGGTTCATTGGGTCAATTCTCAAATGCGGATTTCGTCATTGGTCATTGGGGTCAGGCAATGCTAATAAAGTATTTCTTCTATCTGGTCTTTCCCGTCTTCCGGAGCGATTTGTTTTACAGCTAAAGTCATTAAGGCAATGGGTCATTGGGTCAATTTTCAATTGCAGATTTCAAATTGCAGATTGCAGAATGAAAATTAAGGCATTGGGTCATTGGAGCACTTATAAATTGAGCATTGCGGAATGCGGATTGGGGAATAAACACAGATTCCAAAAATATTAATCTTAATGGATCTTTTCCAATAACCATTTATTTATCAAGTCATCTTCAGGAAGATGAAGTTTGTCTGCCTTATCCTTAATTTTCTTATACAGCGTCATATCTAATCCGATATATTTTTTCTTCTTTAAGGAAAACCTAACGTTCTCTATTTCTTCAATGTCCTCGAATTCCAAAAAATTGTGATCATCCCAAAATTCAGAAGCTTCATATATCGACATATCCTTAATTTTTTTATCTTTTCTCATAGCGCCTCCTTTCCTTCCTGTCCATATCCCTTGCCGTAATGATCAGGGCCCGGTTACCCAGTTTCCTGATGAAAAATATCGAAAGGTACCTTCCGTTTTCGGTTCTACCAAGAGCATTATACAGGTCCTCACCTTCAACCTTTCCAAGCTCTTTCTTGAAAATCCTTGGTTTTCCAGTTAAAGCTTCCTCCACCTCATTTTTCGTCACATTATGTTTCCATGAAATTTTATCGACGATAATGTCAAGCCATATAATATCTTCAAAAGTTGTCAAATTTCACCCTCTTGGTCTAACGGAATGATGGACTGCAGAAAGTCGCCGGGGTCGTGCAACGGTAAACAAGGGAATACCTATCGGTTACATAATTCATTGTGGACTGAGGGGACGTTGGTTCAAATGCAACTTACGGGAACCAAGTTTTTACCATAAGACGTTGACAAGACCAGAGTCCCTTATCTTCTTGTCTTTAGTTATTATTTTTG
>VGSF01000150.1 GCA_016875165.1 Deltaproteobacteria bacterium | reverse complement strand
GGGGCGTCAGTGGCGCGGTTTTTAGGGGTAACCACTTCGTTGGTCAATCACTATGCGAGTTTTGAGAAAGTGGGTAATTTGGATCAATATTTATAAGTTGTGTTTACACCAACGTCCCCTATCCCAACGTCAACGTCCCCTATCCCCGTTTTAAAAATCGGCAAAGGGCCAAGCCCAGGCGTCCGGTCCCAAAGGAAGTTTCGTATTCCCCGGAGGCCATACAATTATGCGTTTAAATTGCAAATTTGCAAGGAGATAATTGAAAGACTCCCCTTTAATCGGTAACCGGGGGCATCCTTTCTGAAATTGCTTTGTTTAATTTCTGACCCGGCTTCTTTTGGACAAGTAGTCAACCCGTCTTGGAAATCATAAACTATTTTTGATCTCCTGGGACAGCAAAGAAAGCGTCGGATCGCGTGCACCCATAAGAATCACTACGTCACCTGGCTTTACGTGCTGTTTAAGGGCAGCAATAAGCCTGATACGGTTTTGAGGCGCATAGGACATGACGCCGCGCTTGCTGACTAAGTCAGATAGATCTTCGGAAGAGATATCCTTTTTGACTGTGCCACCTGCGTAATAAATGGGCAGAAAATAAACTTCGTCGGTATCACGAATTAGCCGGGCAAATGTATCCACCAATTCGTCTTTCAGGAAACGGGTTGGGCTGTATCCGTGCGGCTGAAACACCGCAAATATCCGCGCTCCAAAATCACGGGCCGTAAGAATTGTAGCCATTATTTTTTCGGGGTTGTGGGCATAATCATCAATGACTGTTATCCCCTTTGGCGTTCGCCAAACTGAAAACCTCCGCATAACGCCTCTAAATTCCCGCATGGGCTCAACCATTCCTTCAAGGTTGCAGCCCTGGCTCTCGCATACACAAAGAGCGGCAAGGGCGTTGGAGAGGTTATGGTACCCCGGCAGCGGCAATTCAAAGTCCGTCCTTTTTAAGGTGAACCGCACCAATGGTGTTACCGCCTTTACAGCTTCTGGCTTGCAATCAGCGCGGCTCAAAAGGCCGAACAGATGTGCGGCTTTAATCGGATTGAGTTCGGGATCGTCCGCATTTTTAATTACCAAAGGTGTTTGGCTTGCCAGCCGCTCAAAAAGATCAAGAGTCTGCATTACAGATTGGTGATCCTTGGAAATATTCAAGAACACGGCCTTCTCTGCGCGGTATTTCACCAATGTGCCGTCACTTTCATCCGCTTCAATTACCAGTATGCCGGAATCGCCTTTGAAGGCATTGCCGAGCAATCCTTCTTCATTCAGTCGAATGAGATTTGCGCCCGTAATGACCGAGGGACTTTTGCCGCATGCCCGAAGTATTTCAAATATCAAAGCAGTTACCGTTGACTTGCCGCTGGTACCGCATACGGCAATGGTGCGGTGGGAGGCGACTATGGCGGCGAGCACATCGGAACGGTGTAAAATGGAGATGCCGCGTCTACGGGCCGCGGCGATATCGGCGTTATCGTCTTCGATAGCGGTTGAGATAATTAGGGCCTCCGTAGCGGCCGTAATGCCGCTGCCGTCTTGGGGAAAAAAAATGCAGCCGCACCGCTCAAGTTTTTCTTTGGTTTCCTTCATTTCGTCCGCAAAGGCGATACGGTCGGAGCCGGTAATTGCATGTCCGCTCCAGGCGAGGTATTGCGCGATCGCGCTCATGCCCGAGCCCATTATTCCGGCAAAATGCAGCGATGAAAAAATCCGTCCGTCAATCGATAAGGACAAATGTTCCCTCGTAGCGTCAAAATGGTGGAGGAGATGTTGATTCTTAGAGCGCGAATTTGGGGTCAAGTCTATTTTTTTTGCATTTCCCAAATGTCATCAGTAAACGTCCGTGAAACGGCAATAACCTTTCTTTGTATCAACTTAGCGTTTTGAGGGGCGGACCTTAATTTAATGACATTTGCTAAATCACTCTAAAAGTGACTTTTAAAAAGTATCATCAAAAGGGAATAAACCGCCTCATTATAAAGACATTAGGGTAATTCCACCGGATCTTTATGCAACAATAGGGTTAACAGCCCTTTTCAAAGAGGGGAGGGAGGTTCTAAAACAACTTGCCAAATATTCTATTCTATAAAAAGGGATCCGTAAATCCCTTATTCTGGGCCATTCTTCTTAGATTCAAATATCGGGAGATCTTTAGGCAAGGTATGAAAAAAGCTCCCATCACCCAAGCTGTTCGCACGATTAAGAAAACCCCAAAAGAAATCCTGCGAGAGAAATTTTCTCATTTACAAAGGGAGAAACGTCCAATAGAATAATTATAGAAATATCGTCTTTGAGGTTTGGTGGCTAAAAATGAAAGTAATAAGGGAAGTTATCTGTTCCAAGTGCGGGAAAAAACAGGTAAACGATGTAAAAGACCTTTGGCAAAGCGACCTCTTCTGGCGGGTTTGTGAGTTCTGCAACCAATATGGATTGCAGAGAACCATCCGCCATAAACTGACCATCCGGGAATGGATGGAAGCTTTATACAATACCATGGGTTTTAGAGTTGTCCAGTTTGAAGCTTTTATAAAAGATATGCTAAAGGACCGGCCTCGCCTTTAAATTTATTGTATAGGAATTTTCTTTTTTAAGTCTTCTGGGGGATCACTTTAGAGACTTGACACTTATCCTTTACTTTTTCTTAATAATGGTTTTAAAACTCTGTGTCCTCTGTGGCTAATTTATTTTTCTATTGGAGGAAAGATGGAAAGCGCCCATGTCATATTTCAAGTGAAATTGGGATGGATGGGAGTGGTAGGGAACGAAAAAGGTTTACAGCGAATTTACCTTCCTGGCTTAAAGAGGGAAGAACTTAAGAAACGCATTACTTCGGAATTTCCGGAAAGCAAAGAAAACGCGGGTTCTCTTACCCGGGAGAAAAACCAATTCGTTGAATACTTTTCTGGGGAAAGAATTAAATTTGATCTTACCCTGGACCTGTCCGGAGCAACGCCTTTTCAAAAAAAAGTTTATGCCGTCATGTCCAAAATTCCTTTTGGGGAGGTGCGCAGTTACCGCTGGCTGGCGCAAAGGATTGGAAATCCGAAAGCCCTCCGTGCAGTGGGCAGCGCCAATGCCCGCAACCAGTGGCCGGTGGTCATTCCATGCCACCGAATCGTGGGCAGTGACGGGCGGCTGACCGGCTTTTCCGCCCCCGGCGGTTTAGACCTGAAGGCCAGCCTCCTGAAGCTGGAAGGAATCCCAGTTGCAAAAGGAGAGGTTCAGGCTGTGTAACAATTTAGCGTTTTGAAAAGAACCGCTAAATTTCATTGAAAAATGAAAATTGCAAAATGAAAAATGTAAATTTTACGGGAAATTGTCTCGCATTTTGAAATTTGCAATTAAATTTTATGGTTTCGTAAAAAGTCGTCACTCCGGTGAAAACCGGAGTCCAGAGAATTGATAACTATTTGAAAAGACTAGATTCCGGCTGGAGTTTATCCCGATGAAAATCGGGGCCGGAATGACGGAAAACAGCATTTTAATACTTTTTACGAGATCATCAAGTTTTGCTTTTTGCATTGAGATTTAGCCAGTTTTTCAAAGGGCTAAACTGTTATTAGGCTATAAGATCGAGAAATATGATGTTTTTTATTATATTCCCCGAACTCCGCAATCCGCATTCCAAAATCTGAGATCTATGATCCTTTCTTTCCCACAGTTGCCAGGTAAATGGCTGTTTCCTTTAGGCCATCGACCTCTGCCAGGGCGTTAACCTCATCATCGAAGAAGGCCGCAATACCGCAGCACCCCAGATCCATGGCCGTGGCCGCCAGATATAGATTTTGCCCGAGATGCCCACAATCCAGGTAGATATAGCGGTAAGCGCGCTCCCGATATTTTTGCGAGGAGCGGCGTATGACCGCCACCCAGACAAAAACCACTGCCGCAGCTCGGGCCATGTCCTGATCCAGGGCCGCATGGGCAATCTGCCGGGAGAAGTCCCCTTTATTTTTCAGATCCAGAGAAAAGTCTGAAACGTTGAGAAAATAAATCCCCGGGTCTAATCCCTCGACTCGATTGACAATTAAATATGTATCGATAGGATGAAGGGCGCCGGCTGACGGGACCGTCCGATACCAGGGGGAGAAAGCTTTCTCCGTGATTCCCTGGGTTGCCCAGAGCAAGTTGGATAATTCCTTTAAGGCGAGGGGCGCTACCGTGTAATCACGGATCGAACGCCGTTGTTGGAGAACCTTCCAGAAATTCGGCCCGGTCTCCAGGGAAGGCGCGGGCAAAGAGATCATATGAGAAGAAACCGGTTCGGCGGTCTTTTGCGCGCTTCTAACTGAATAGGATGGCCGAGCATATTTCGTCTCCTGCTGGAACCTCTGGCCGATTTTCTGCTCCGTAAAATCCATTTTCCACCTCCATTAACCGAATGTCTATAAAGTTTATCTTCCGCTTTAGAAACTGTCAACTTGATCCATCGACCCTTCCCCTGGTGATCAAAACCTGCGGCCATGGATTTAAGGTCTACTTCCACACCATGAACACCTTGATCGGTAAACTGAAGGAAAACCAGGGCAAAGGCAAGGCCTATTTAAACTCCTCTCTGGTGATTGTCGACGAGGTTGGCTATCTCCCGGTGAACAACCAGGAAGCTTACCTCTTCTTCCAGTTCATCTTGCATCGGTATGAAAAAAGCTCGACGATCCTTACCTTAACAAAAGCTTTATCGACTGGCAGGAACTGTTCGGGGATTCCTAAAGTTTTGTGGAAGCAATTTTTTTATCTTTTCTTAAAACGACCAAAGTTGATGATCTCGTAAAAAGTCAGAAAGCCCCTTTCCCCGTCATTCCGGCCCCGATTTTCATCGGGATAAACTCCAGCCGGAATCCAGTCTTTTCAAATAGTTATCAATTCTCTGGACTCCGGTTTTCACCTGTCTGCCAGGCACAGGCAGGCCGGAGTGACGACTTTTTATGAGGCCACCAAAGTTGACCATCCCAAAGAATGAATGCTATAATCCGGCTGAGGAAAAGGACCATGCGACTGTTGAACCAAAAACAAGAAGATCTACTCAAGGATGAACGGAGGCTCATGAATGACCTCCAATTGGCATTGGGGCGCTTCGGGATTGAACGAGAAGATCAGGAGGCGCTTCAACAGTCTATCCAGCAGCTCGATGAAATCTTTCTCATTGTGGTCGTGGGAGAATTCAATTCTGGGAAGAGTGCTATGATTAATGCCCTCCTGGGTCAAAGACTGCTGGAAGAAGGGGTTACCCCCACCACCACGAAAATACACCTCCTTCGCCATGGTGAGAAGCAACAACGGACTGTCATCAGCGAGCGTCAGATCCTTCTTACCTCTCCGGTGGAATTCCTCTCTGAAATCAGTATTAGGCCTTTTCATCATTCCTGCCCGGCGTCGGCAGGGGAAAACTAAATTAATGGAAAAGATTTCTGCCGTTCGCACCCACCTCATCCATTCGTTGCAGACCCATTTTGATGAAGAAATCAACCGGAGTTTGCAGCACATCCATGAAGCCATCGCTCCCTATACCCGTTTTCTTCGCTCCGAACGGGACAAAATAACTAGGTGTCAAACGGAGATCCTATCTTTTCGTGAAGAGATGGTTCGATTGAAAGGAAAATTGGAAGAGGAATAAGTTTGGCACTGACGAAAATCCGTTGACCCTATAAATGACTTAAATGTGAACGTATCCACTCAAAGAAGAACTTATGCTCTATAGTATCGGATTGATTGCGGGTGGTATTTTCATCCTTCCTGGATTGGCGGGTGGTATCACATTTAAATTCTTGTTCAAAAGCCCCGGGCCAATGATTTCTCCACTGTGGACCGGAATGACGGTGCAACGACCATCTGGATGAAGCATAAAATAATAACTCCCCTTGGTTCTGATCGCTTCAAAGTCTGCTCTTTTTAGGGCAGCAATCAATTATCGGCCGCGCAATCGAGGGAGTTTAGTTAGTGCTTATACCATATTCTCTGCATCCCGATAAACCGGGTGGATTTCTCAGGTTCTCCTCTGATCTCCAGGCATAATTCAATTGCCTCCCTCACGCGCTTCAATGTATCCAGAGATTTCGCCTGCGTGTGGCATCCGCGATGTTCGGGAACTGTGGCCGCATGATAGCCTTCGGAATCAATTTCAATAACGACGTTTAATTCCCTTGTCATTTTTAAAACCCTCCCCTGGACACCGGGTCCCGATCATGTTTTTTCGCACCTTCCTTTAGCGCTCTGAAATTATTTGTAACCTGTTGGTTATACTGAAGCCAAGCGAATTATTAAGGAAAGATGTTGCGTTGTATTGCGGGTCGGACCAAGGTACGCCGTGAATTTTCAAATAAGTGCTAAAGGGGGGGGATTTTTGGGATCGGGCGCGGCCATAAGCATAACTTACTTTTGGTTGCGGCTCTGCCGCGCTGTGTCCTCTGTGGCTAATTTAATTGTATAGGAATTTGCTTTTTTAACTTTAGGCACTTTAGGCGCTTAGCGCCTCATTAAAACAAACATGTTTGTAAGAAGGAAATGCCTGCCGATAAATCCCCCCTTCCCCCCTTTGCCAAAGGGGGGTTAGGGGGGATTTCAGGACTTTTCGCTGCCCGTCTGAGGCGGGCCATTTTTTCCGTGGGCAGTCGCGGAAAAAGCATACTCACTTAACTTGATTTTAGAAGTTTTGATGGAAACAGTCAACTTTCAAGAAGTGGAAGAAAGAAGTTGACCAGATAGCTTGTTGAGGTATTATGGATGATATATGAACGGCCGATCCGGAAAATTTGCCAGCGCTTTTATATACTCCGAAGAATTAGCCAATTTCGAGTACAGTTCCACTCACCCTTTTAAGCCCATCCGGGCCAAGCTGACGCTTGACCTCTGCAGCCGTTATAACCTCATCGAAAGACCCTGGATCCGGGTGGTCAAACCGCAGCCCCTTAGTTTTGAGATTTTAGCCGAGTTCCATGATGAAGCCTACCTGAAAACCCTCCAGGCAGTTGACCCTGCTGCCACAGCCAATGAACTCTTTTCGGATGTAACCCACAACCCAAGAGGAGGTTCTTTGGCCATTGATCCAAAAATGCTCGAATATGAATTGGGTACGGAGGATAACCCGATTTTTTCCAGGGTTTATGATTATGCGGCGCTGACCAGCGGAGCTACTTTCATGGGGGCCAAAATGGTCGCTGCCGGCGAAGTGCAGGTTGCTTTCAACCCGGTGGGAGGATTCCATCACGCCGGTCGAAATCATGCCGAAGGGTTCTGCTATGTAAACGACGTGGCCGTAACTATTACCCAGCTATTAAAAGAAGGGTTGCGGGTGGCTTTTGTGGATATTGATGCCCATCACGGCAACGGCGTGCAGGATGCCTTTTACCGGGACAAAAGAGCGCTGGTGATTTCTTTGCATGAAACCGGTCGAGATATCTATCCCTGGTCCGGTTTTGAAAACGAGATCGGCGAAGGCCAGGGAAGAGGGTATAACGTGAATGTTCCCTTGCCGCAAAAAACCGATGATGAAGCATTTTTAAGGGCCTTTGAAGAAATCGTTCCTCCTCTCCTCGACGCCTACGCCCCGGACATGGTCATTGCCGAATTAGGGGCGGATACACATATTGCCGACCCTCTTACATACCTGAGCATGACCAATCATGGGTATTGCCAGGCGGTGAAAAAATTAGCCGAACATGCACCCCGCATATTGGCTCTCGGCGGCGGGGGGTATGATATATACAAGACAGCCCGGAGCTGGACGCTGGCCTGGGCGATTTTAAACAATCTGGAACCCAGGGATGAATACGTTGGAATTATCGGCGGGATGATGTTTGGCCCGGAGATTGAGGCCGGGGATCTCTACGACAAAACCGTATATACCACAGGTGTTGTGAAGGAGCGGATCAATAGAGAAATTGACCGGATCATTGAATATATCAAACAGAATGTATTCCCGATTCATAAAATATAAGTAATAGGCGCTTAGCGCCTCATTAATACAAACATGTTTGTAAGAAGGAAATGTCTGCCGATAAATCCCCCCCTTCCCCCCTTTGCCAAAGGGGGGTTAGGGGGGATTTCAGGACTTTTCGCTGCCCG
>VGSF01000149.1 GCA_016875165.1 Deltaproteobacteria bacterium | reverse complement strand
GACTTCTTATGAAACCTTCTAACTTTCAAATCCTGGTAGTGAGGCTGGCTTATCCTTCACTGCCCCCCGGGCCTGGATATGGTTGCTGATCGATTCAAGAAGCGACCGCTCCTCGCTCCCGTGGGGCGATAGCTCAATGATGGATTGAAGAAGTCGCCTGAAAAGCTCCTGCCGCCTGAGCCCATTCTCATCGAGGTATTCGTCTACCGTGTGAAGGTCGCCTCCCTTCCATAGATGCATAAGGCAGTGAACACGGTCAATAAACGGAATAGGTTTGCCTCCGGGAGCTTCATAACCGAGAGAACTGGCCTTTCGCTGGACCCAGGTTTTAAGTTTTACTTTACTCCCGGAACTTTCTTCATCGATAGTAGAAGCGGCGTCCCCGCCGCTTTCATCTCCTTCATCGACATCTTCTTCTTCAAGCGACGAGACGTCGCTTCTACCTTTTGTAAAGTTTATGAGGTCCCATGTGGCAGCGAGATCTCTGTCGGAGATACCACATGAAATAGCATAAAGAATACATGCCCCCGCAGGCGCGTCATCCAAACCAAAATCATGGCGATGAAGGAGATAATAACAAGTAGGCTCATCAAGCCTGTCAACAGCAGCTTCCTCCGAAGCTTCAGATCCATCGCCTGACAGCACCCGACCGACTACGAAGTCAACGACGATACGCCTGACATGAGTGAGAAATTCAGAGACAGTCATAATCTGACCCGGATCATTTGCCTTCTTCACGACAGGATGCTTGCTGTAAGCTTCAAGCGCAGGCCCTGTGGCTGCCCAAACAAAATCCGGCCCCCGAATCCCGGCATCCCAGAACTCCCTAAGCCTCTCTCGAATATTCTCCCGCATCTCTTCCAAGACCTGATTGTCCCATCCGGGACGTACTATGGCAGGTCGCTTCTTACAAACGAGCCATACGGAGGAAGAAAGTGCAGCGGAGGACATCGCACGCTGGCGTGTTCCCATTTCAGTTTGAATCGGCCAAGATCCATCAACGACAAAACCCGCTTTTATGATTGCCGCGACTAATGTTTCCCAGGCATCAGGGTGTTTATGTGCAAAAACGATTACAAGTCTTCCTTCTGGGAGTAATGCCCTTTGACACGATTCAAAGACACGCGCCATACCTTCTTCGTAGGTAATCTTCGACTTAACCCTATTCCCTCCATGACGACTTGCGTCGTCAATTAACTCACCATCGTCTTTCTCATGATTCCATTTGGGTGATAATGGCCCCTCAAATTCAATGTCAAATTCAGGAGAAATATGCTGCAGTGCCCGCTGAAGCCACACATAGAAATAATCCATTAATACAGAATAGCCGATGGCATCATAATATGGTGGATCGGTTACGATACAATCAATACTA
Source organism: Deltaproteobacteria bacterium (assembly GCA_016875165.1). Lineage (GTDB taxonomy): Bacteria > Desulfobacterota > SM23-61 > SM23-61 > SM23-61 > JAHJQK01. The sequence continues at coordinate 6,773 of VGSF01000149.1, read as the reverse complement.
TCATTCGCGAAACTTAGTGCGCTTTGGCAAAAAATACTTGGTTCCGGACAATTTGCCGTCGCATTAGAAAGATGATCGGCAACCAAAGTAACCCAGTCGAAAGCACTTCGATAACTTCCACTGGTTTCACCAAGCGGATTACACTCTGCGTAATCCCAAAGAATTGGTAAGGCAAAGCGAGCAAACGTCCCCTCAATTTTTTCCCCTCCTTGATTCCATCTTGACAGATTGCTCAGTTGATTTAACAGGCGATCAAACATACAAGTCAAATAAGCAACCATGCTTTCGATCCAGACATACGAATACATTTCTTTTGACATCTTGTCTTTAGTCACAATGGTATGGTTAAGAAATGTCCCTATCGCAATTAGTTGGCGATCAGTAAATAGTTTATAGAAATGGTCTAATCCATATTGAACACACCAGGTATTCCTTTTGGCATCTTCGATAATTTTTGTATCTGGAAGTCCCATTGGAATGTCTGTAAAAATTGCTTTCATACCTATCTGAGCCTTTTCGGCCAGTTCAACCTCATGATTCAATGGCAGGCGATATTCCTTGTCACTTTGTCCATCCATCACTACAGCAGTCATTATTTCACTCAGCCTTCCTGCTTGTCCCTCCAGGCGGATGTCTTCCATTGTCATGATTGTGTCACAGCAGGGGCACTTCGCTCCCGAACGTGACATGGTTCCGGCACCGATTTTCTTGTCATGTTCACGGCGCTGAGCGGTGTTACTGCCCTTTACTGGGACATCTTTATCGATACCAAAAACGATTGTAGATGCGACGTCCCGTCGCATTACCGTAGAAGCGTCGTCTCGACGCTTTCCTTGTAATTTGCCCTTTGGATTATCTCTAATATATTGCCTGACACGCTCCATCTGCGAAGGGCTCCGGATAATATGGTCAAAGGACTCCTTCTGCCAGACCGGTCCATTGCGTTTCAAATGCTTGTTGATTCTGTGCGCTGTGTATGACTTCCATGATTGAAGAATCTTTGAAAGAGTGCTTTGTCCTGATGGCGAAACAAGAACATGGACATGGTTGGGCATGATCACATATTCATCCAGATGGTAGCGGTCTCCTTGAAAATTAAGAAGTGCATTCTCCACAATCTGCTTAAGCTCAGGCCTGGCGAGAAGACACTCGCCATATCCGGCATCGAGCCAGGACTGAAATCGGTCAGGAAAGAGCCGGTAATATTCCTTGCGAATCTCTTCGTCGTGAGGTTCGGGATGCTCTTTCAGCCAGGCCTCTCGCTCTTCGTCCCATTGGCGAAGCTTTTCCTGCGGCATTGAATCGGCAAGGCGAAAAGTCACAAAGTATGTTACTCCCTCCTGTCTCCAGTGAGGGAGATTGCCCGACAGGTTTGAAATCGGTTCGTTTGGGTCAAAATATTGTAGAAGCGGCGTTTCGCCGCTTGTTTGAGAAAGCGACGGGGACGTCGCTTCTACAGTAAGAAGAATACGTTTTTTCTCTTTCTTACACAACCATCGAGTTTTTAGAAGCGGTATTGTCGCCCGGCAGTTTTTGCATTTCACTGTTCTCGCCCATAGGTAGGCGACTGTGGGTTTGGCAATCCATCTCGGATTCTTTTTGTCAGCAAGATATTCCGTGCTAAATTCCTTGTTCAATGCATCAATATCAGGATTCCCATCTTCTTTCGGCGGCACAAGCCGCATGGGCTGTTTCTCATAGGGTAGAAGCGGCGTCCCGCCGCTTACAGAAACACGACGAGACCTCGCATCTACAGGTTCAAAGTCGGCATAGACAGGATAATATTTTGCAAGGTCTTTTCTCGCGTGATCCAGGACCCATTGCCCCCAGGCTCGAACATGCCATGCAAGGTCAGCTTCAATATTCCCCTTTTCTGCTAACTTAAAATCGAGCGTTCCCTGCTCACCCTCTTTAAGCTTACGCCCTAATCGCTCCAGAGCTTTTTCCGTCTCCGATTTCGTATATCCTTTGGCCTTCGTAAAAAAATTTCGCATGAAAGTTTCGTTTCGCAAAATAAACTCGGGTAGGGACCAGGTTTTCCCGGCCAGTTTCTGCGGATATTCAAGCGTACATTTAAGAATGAACCAAGCAACCGGATTAATGTCAATGGCAGTTGCCTCACAACCCAGGCGCATGGCTTCAAGTGGAATCGCACCTCCACCCGCAAAGGGGTCAAGCACCTTCGGCGCTCTGCCACCATAAGCCTTCCGAATTTCCTCGCGGAACCAATCCAAGACTTCCTTATTTTCTGTCTCTCGACCCCAGTGCAGGATTCCACCCTCTGTGATCTCTTTTTCGCGCTCAACAATCTGACCATTAGGCATCTTCTTGCGTTCGATCTTCTTAACGACTCTGCCCCCGATCTTTTCGCAGAGTTCCTTCCGCCTTTCAGGAGTTCCAGGATCAGGTAGGAGGGTGGCTATCAGCGCCGCCCTGCAGGCGGCTAACGGTCGCCTTGCCGGCCAGATATGAAGCGTAGAAATATGCCCATGCCTCACATTCTTCTCATGAACAGAATCCAAAGACGCCTGTTTCAACGGAAATGCATGCTCAATTAAACGAGGAATATCAGTCATGAAATGACTACTCCGCTTCGTCTGGCAATCTCTCGGGCTAAGTTCTCAAAATCCTTGTAGCCCTCCTGGACCGCCTTAAAATGGGTTCCAATAGCTCCATCCGCAGGTTTAAGATGGAATAGCGGTTTTCTTGCTTCTTGAGCCATTGGCATAAGGCTCCGGTAGTGCTTTAGTAGAGATAGACAGTATGGATCTGACTTAACTAAAATGTTCTCTCCCCCAGATTCCCTTAACACATCGCCTCGATAAACCTCCGGAATGCGAGCAATCCATCGGTTATAAGCTTTTACAGGCCGGTCCAAACGCTCTGAATGTTGAAGAACGATATATCCGACGGGTTGCATTCTTCCTTCGGGAAGCTTCAATTCCTCCACGGGATTCTTTTCCACTCTCTCTCTCCATTCTTCTCGCCAGCGCCATAACTTAGGCCCAAGATTTCGCAGACCTTGTAAGGAAAATAAGTCTGGAGAAAGAGGTATCACGATATAATTTGCTGCAATGAGGGCTGCACGATTAATCGCTCCAAGGTTTGGACCGAGGTCCATCAGGATCACGTCTGCTTTGTGGGATTCTGCTGCTATCTGCATGATTCGCCAAAAGGAGGAAGTGACGCGGAAGGCGCGTTCGTCACGATCCATACATTTCGGCCACACCTCTGAGAGTTGATCTTCAAAGCCCGAAAGTGCGAGATCCCCCACTAAAAGGGATAACCTGTCTTCGATATACTGTAGGGATGGTTTGGCTATATCCCCTATGCCCCTCATAAATGGATGGACACTCCCAAATACAGTTTCTGGATGATCGCCCTGAGGCCACAGTTGTTCCAAGCGATCTTCATCGAGAAAAGCTGCTGTCAGATTGGCCTGGGGGTCAAGGTCGGCGGAAACAACACGTAGGCCAAGATTAGCGTACATCCAGGATAGATGATAAACGAGGGAGGTTTTTCCAACCCCTCCTTTGTTATTGAAAAAGGCTATCACATTCGTATTCATGGGCGCCTCCTCACGATGACCAGCACATAAGTATCTTCCACTATAAACTCTGGTGGAGGGTTACCATTCTTCGCAAGCTCTTTACGAGCCAACGGGATTCCTACTCCAAACCGTTGGACATAGCCAAGATTTTTCATCGCCTCAGCCAGATGGGGATTCCGATAATCTGTTATACCGGGATTCCCGAAGTTCGCACGGGTTACCTGCCCATAAGGTCCTCCGGGGCTTAGAATTTCGATCCTGTCAGAAAACCAGTTTATCCGAACAGGGGCATTCGTTCCTTCATAGGTACGATGAAGAACTCCATTTCTGGCAAGTTGCTGCAAAGCCACAATAGGGTAGTCCGGTTCTCGTATTTCCACTGATTGTCCTGTAATGTTTGAGGCAACTGATATATGAGCGTGAAATATCTCATCTAACATTCTGAGTAGGTCCGGTAACGGACCACCTATTTCTTTCTGGTCCTTTATTGGATCCGTCACTTCTGTTCCATCGAACCGTAAGAATTGAATATATGCTCCATGAAGGAATTGTCTTGGATCCTTCCCTATTACCAGTATACCTAGATGGGTGGGTTTGGGCCGAGGTTCGACCGTCGTAAAACGCAACGAAGAAAGTTGGAATTCAATCGAACGCTGATTCTGTTCAATGAGTTCGGCAGGCAAAGAAGAAGGAAGATATATTCTTCGGAAGATTTCAAAATCCAGATCGTCCAGAGTAGCTGTTGGAGCAGGCCAAATATCAAAAGGGAGATTTCTTGCGCGACGTTTCTCGATCAAGCGGCGCTCCTCTTCCTCTGTAGCAATAGCCCTTCGTGGTCCGACGCGGATCCAGGCACGTCCTTGGAAGCGAACAGGAGGGGCATCTGACGGCTCCACAACTATCACAGCCAGCTCACAGCCTGAAAAAACTTTTTTTTGCACAGTCATTGTGGGAAAAGGCGTGATATTGCCATCCGAACGCATATCAGCTAATGTTCGTAGAAGTTCATCAGTAATGGGAAGATTGGCACACGTGCCGTTATCATTAGCTCCAACGAAAACAACCCCGGGCTTTTGGTAATTGGGTAGGTCGTTTGCAAATGCACAGATAGCTTGACGAATTCTGTCTCCCTCACCGGCTGAGGCTTTGCGTTCAACCCGATCTGATTCGACATCGGTTAGTAATGTCTCCAGTTCTCGATCTTCCATTTACCCCTCCCTTTGTGTTTGTATGTTACCGCACAGAGTTGCGGATACGTACCCGATTGGTTTTGGATAGTTGCGGATTCATTAGGCCAAGCGTCATTCTACGATTATCCCGTTGAAACCTGCATGATTTCCTTCGCGCTGATTAGAACGCTTCCTTTCGCCTTTGCCAAGAGATTTCCAAACGGGTCTTGGACGCGAACGAGTCTCGGATTTGGTGTGGCGCAGTCGTAAACGACGTAAAGCCAATAACCATTTCTCATGTTGCATGCCTTGGCCCATTCGTTGGCTGAAACCTCAACATCGCCCGTTGCGGCTCGACCTTTGACTTCGATAGCACGCTTCTCCTTCTCCGATCTTATAGAGAGAATGTCAAAGCCCGGATTGTCCGGCAGGTCGGCCTTTCGGGCCAATTCCGGCGAATGCACATCCAGGACTTTAGCTCCTGCCGCTTCTTCAAATGCCCAGACAACCTTCATGGCTGCCATTTCAACGTTAACGTCATGTTCCTCAATGTCCTTCGGATCAACGGATGGTACAACAAGAGCATGGGCTACGAAAGTGACCGGTCCTGGCATGATCAACTCCGGCTCACGCCTCATCACTGATAGACTGTTTGCCCTTCTGCTGGCAAGCTGCTTCTGTTGTTCTTTAACCTCTTCCAGCGCTTCGATGGCTTTTCGGTTTCCGGCCCTTGCCCTCTCGCCATGTTTCGCCCGTGCAATTGCGAGTTCCGCCTCCTGAAAATCGAACGCACGCTGTAGTAAACCTTCCCGTTCAGGCATACTTTCAAGAAGATGCCTTTTCCGCTCCAATGCTTTTTTCCGGGCTATGCGTTCGATGAGGAAAGCAAGAGTCTGTCCTTTCATCTCTTCGGCAATGACAGCCAGTCGCTGCCCGGAGGGCGGCAGCCCATAGCCCCCTTTAAGAAAGAGAAGATGCTCGATGGGACAAACCATGACATCTGCCCCTTCGTACTGCTTTATGCCTACCAGTCTGCATTCGAGAGTCTCTTCTTTTGAAAGCTCGGGTATTTCGGCATCGGGCTTTCGTATGATTGAGATAAGAGCCATATGGAACAGGTAGGGTTTTTCTGTTGTTGGATCCACAAAGACTGCTCCACGGCGGCCCATACCTGCAAGGCGCTCGGAGACAAGCGCACGGAACTTCTCAAAGACCGGCTCTCCCGGCCGAACCCAGATGGCGTCTTTTGAGTCCAGAGGCCGGGACACAGATAAGCGGTCACGCATTTTCCCGGGGTAGAGTTCCAGGGCGGGCAGGATCGGGTCCAATGCACCCGGGCGTTTCGGTCGAAAGGAAAAAACCTTCTCAATATCTCCCTCGATTTCGATATCAACAAGAGGAACAGCTTGCTCAAGATAGTGCCGGACATACCCCGGCAATAGGCGGAAATGGATCTCCCGTTCTACATGCTCGCGAATGCGGGGCAATTCTTTCCCCACGTCACCGCCTGTTCCAAAAAGGGATTGCTCACGGGCAGCAAGAGCCAGCACCTGTTCTTTTGTCAGGCGTCCATCGAGCTCCTGGGCCACACGGTCCGGGTCCTCTGTAATCGCCAGTTCCATGTATTCCTTAATGGAAACATCCTGAAAAATCCGGCCGATGCAGTCGTACACCTTGTCGGACTGAAGCTCTTTACGAATCTTCTCCAGTTTTTCGAGGAGGATTTTCAGTACCTTGCCCTCCTTCGTCGAGGGTGCGACAAGGTTAAGGATGATAACAGGATCGTGTTTTTGAAGGTAGCGATGTATGCGGCCCATACGCTGTTCAAGACGGGCCGGATTCCAGGGAACATCGTAATTGATCATGATCCAACAAAACTGAAGATTGATTCCTTCGCCTGCTGCATCTGTGCAGACAAGAAATCGGGCTCCGCCTTCCTCGGACGATTTGCGGAAGCGTTCCACCTCATCTTCACGTTGAGTATAATGCATCCCCCCATGAATCTGTGCGACTTGCCCGGTGTAGCCCATGCCCTCCAGCCGCCTCACCAGAAA
>VGSF01000148.1 GCA_016875165.1 Deltaproteobacteria bacterium | reverse complement strand
CTGGGGCTTTTCAATGACTACAGGGTGAGGTATTACAGGGTTGAAAGCGCTGCCAGTCGATAGGTCTCATAATCCTTTGGATGAAGGTAACAGGAAAGCCCGGTACGGGAAAACCGTACGCCGGGTTGACGAGGCGGGGGCTGGAAACGGGCTAAACCGAGTACCGCGCCAGTCCTCGACCCTACCTGTGAGGGGCCGGGGCCAACGGATATAGGGTTGAAATAGTGTGGCACCGCCGGGAAACCAGGCGGTAAACGGAGAAAACAAACCTCAACCTGTAATATCGGGAGAAACCGGTCTACGCGACTCAATTCAATCAATCATGAACACTCGGCAAAAACGCCCCGTCCCCTTGCGTTAACAAATCCTTTGGGTGCTTGCTATCGAAAAGGAGTAACCGGGGTTTCTGCGGAATCCGGAACATAAGATCCATTCCAGGCCAGTAAGAATTTCACCCGGCCGGTTCAACATGGAAGGAAGAAAAAGGGAGCGGTTTTTTATGATACCACAAACTGGCCCGCGAGCCCGGACAGGGTCATATTCTCTGCAATGGCATCGTGAGGGGTTCGTACTGCATTTATTCCTGTGGCAGCCTTTTCTTGAAAGGAAGGAGGGGGAAGGTGTGATGTCTTTTACTATTCGGGATCTTTTAGCTTCTGGTCCTGATGCAGGCTTTCTTGACCATCTCTTATCCCTTCTTGAGAGATTCCCATTTGCTTTCCGCGGTCCTGATCTCGTTGCATGATGACCTGATGCTGAGATTCTTTCTTGGGGGGTTCCTTGTGGCGGATAGCGAGATAGGATTGACTCACTATAAACCCGGCGCAAAATAAAATCAACAAACCAGTAAGGATATCCATATTTCTCCTTTTTTCGCCCTTGCCTCCCTTGGGCTAATCGAGATTCAAATCCATATTTCTAAATATAGGCAAAAACATCCTGCATGTCAAAGCTAAACTTGCGATTACTCTCCTTGCCCACCCCCAATTTTTTATGGCGGAATTTCACCGCCCGGTCTAAAGAGCCATTCCCTTGGAATCAGAGGCGGTGATTCTTCAAAAGGCACAGCGGGGCTTCAACCGAGATTCCTGCATTATCCTCCGATCCCGCCGACCTTTACGGAGACAAACTGAAGACCCCGGGCCTATGCTTTGCCCGCCATGATTCCTCGCTCATGGCCCTCCAGCCCGGGCAAAAACACAAAATTGGGAGTGGGCCAGGATTACTTTCCCATTGACACTCCATCATCTTCCATCTAATATTTGATGGCTTCGGAAAAAAGCGATATGGGCCGCAGAGAACACAGAGCGAAATAGGTCGGCACGATAAGCATCCTAAGCAGTTTTTTACAAAGGGGGGGCTAACGGATTGTTTCCCTTTTTAATTCAGCCGGAGGGCTTGCCTTGAGGTTAAAAAAGAATATTTCTACCTCTGGGCCGGCGGTTAAAATTCTCCTTATGGCCTTTTTTTTACTTTTCCAATCGGAAATTTTGCCGGCGCAGGAGACGGGCGGGCGATACATCGATGAAGCCCTGCAAATGAAGCTGGCAGACCAATTTTTTAACGAAGGAGACTTGGAAGGAGCCATTCGGGAGTACAAACGTTTCCTTTTCTTCTTTCCCCATAGTGTTAAAGCCGATGAAGCGTTGGTGAAGATTGCTGAATCCTATTTCAACGGCAGGAGGTGGGAAGAAGCAATCGTCATCTGCGACGACCTGATCAAAAAATTTCCATCTTCGTCGCTGAAATCCAAGGCCTTCCTTGTCAAGGGGGAAGCAATGGCTGGGAAAAAGCAGTATCCCCAGGCGCGGGTTTTTCTCCAGAAAGCCCAGGAAATTTCTCCCGGCACACCCACTGCCGATGAAGCCCAATTGCAGATTGCCCGCACCTTCCTGCAAGAAGAAAAATGGAAAGAAGCAGCCCATGAATTTCGCAAGATTGATAAAAAAAGTAAATTGTACCCTAAAGGCGAATATTTTGCTCAAGGATTAGACCTCATTCAGGAACTGCCTCAAAAATCACCCGTAACTGCTGGGGTTTTATCAGCCGTTCTTCCCGGGGCCGGGCAAGTGTATACCGAGCGTTACGGGGAGGCCGTTATCGCCTTCCTTCTCAATGGGGCCTTCATCTGGGGGATGGTTGCATCCTTCGCCGACGAAAATTACGTGGTTGGAGGGATATTGACCTTTTTTGAATTGGGGTGGTATAGCGCAAACATCGTCAATGCGGTAAACAGCGCCCGCAAATATAATCGCAACAAAAAGCTGGATTACCTCGACCGCCTTGAAAAGGAAAGCAACTTTACCTTAGGCTATTCTCCTCAGGGAAAAACTCCGGTGCTTGTTTTCAACTATGCTTTTTAATACAAACGAATTAATTCTCTTTACCAATCTTCGACTCCCCCTTACCCCATACCTCTCCCCCAGCGAGGAGAGGGCTTCGTGGTGAGCTCAGTCGAACGGGAAGGTTGGGCAAGGTTCGCTTTCCTATTGACACGCGGGAAGCTTTTGCCTATATTGAGAGTGCGAATTTGAGTTCTTATTTGCCCCAAGGGAGGCAAGGGCATGAAGAGGAATTGCTGTCTTTGGTTATTGATCATTTCCGTTGTATTCACCGCGCACCTAAGTCAAGGATGCGGTAGTGCCTATATGCGCAACCGGCTTAATGATGCTTTGGATATCGTTGATTTGGGAATTACCGTGACGCCCCGGGCGGAGCCACAGTTTGCCTTTTTCTTCGATTTCTATAACTTTCTGCCCTTGGGTTATGCCGACGTGCAGGGTAAAATCCTCGGCCTCGGCAACCGCCAGCTGGGGTATTTGGATTATGAGATTCAAGCCTGGGGTGTTTTGGCCTGGGGCCAAAAGAAGCACGGTACGGGTAAATTCAACCCTGCCGATCCGCATCAGGCACGCATCAACCAGCATGGGCTGACCGAGCGGCAAAAATATGATGCCGGATTCATCGGGTCTTTCGCAGGCAAGAATCCACCTCCGGAGCTGTGGTTCGTGGATTGCGGTCCTCGGATTATCCACCTGGGTTGGATCGGCCTTATGGAGACAAGTCGCTGGGCGGATCTTATTGACTTTATTTTGGGCTGGACTACACTCGATATTCTACGGGATGATTTGGAAAAATGAAAGATAAGGAAACCATGGATTCCGCTGAGCAAACCAACCTTGGCCTTTGCCCGACCTGCCATCAGGTTACCTCCATCCTCCATGAAATAAGGGACAGTAAAGTTTACCTGGCCAAGGATTGTACGAAATGCGGCCCTTCCGCGTCGCTGGTCTCCTCGGATGCACCCCGTTATCAAGAAAAGCGGGATTTATTGGGATATACGGATCGAAGCGACGAAACCTGCAGCTTGAACTGTCCGACCTGCAATCACGGCAAGCCGCCGACGTTGGTATTCCTGGACGTGACCAATCGCTGCAATATGAACTGCCCGATTTGCCTGGCCAATATTCCGGCGATGGGGTTCCGGTTTGATCCGCCGATGGAATACTTTGAGAAGATATTCAAAGAGCTAAACCGGATGAATCCCCGTCCTAAGATTCAGCTCTTCGGCGGTGAGCCGACCGTTCGCGACGACCTTATCGAGATCATCAACTTGGCCGCATCCTACGGATTGTCGGCGCGGGTTGTGACCAACGGTATTCGCATGGCCGACCCGGAATATTGCCAGAAATTGCTGGCGACCGGAACGCAGCTCATGTTTGCTTTCGATGGACGCAACCCCGAAAGCTACCGTAAAATCCGCAATAATCCCCGCGCCTATGGACAAAAGCTTCAGGCCCTGGAGAATATTCGGAAATATCGCCAATCCAAGATTACGATCATGTGTTGCGCAGGCCTGGGGGTAAATGAGAAAGACATGGCCGATTTAATCCGTATGTGTCATGAGGGAAGGGATTATATTGCCGCGCTGGATCTCATTCCGCTTACCGAGACCTGGGGTCCAGAAGCTGTGGAGGCCGGCGACACGACGATCGAAGACGTAGAACGAATGATCGGCGACGCGCTGCCGGGTACCGAATTCATCCCGGCGGGCACATTGCATGAAATAAAGACACTCAGGGAAAACTTCAATCTGGGAAGGGTAACCTTCGGCGGATCGCATCCGAACTGTGAAGCGGTTACCGTCCTGATTTCCAACGATCAGGCCTATCATCCCCTCTCCCGCTACCTGAAGGTGTCCCTATCTGAGACTGCCCGGAGAGTCATCGAGCTGGACCGGGAGATGGGTAAAAAACTCAAGCGGAGCCTGATAGCCCGTTGGTTCGGCAGGCGAGGCCGGCAATTGGTGCTGGGAGCCGCGTTGGTTAGCTTGATACGCCGGATCGTCCGCTTTCAGGAGGTCTTCGGCGGCGGGACGGCCTTCAAGCTGGCTAAAATCCTCTGGGGCCTGATGTGGAGGCGCAAGATGAAGGACCTCCTGCGCCGGCATACGCAATGCCGCAACATCCTGCGCGTCATGATCCTGCCTTTTGAAGAGCCCGCCAACATTGAAAGCGCACGGTTGAAGGAGTGCCCTGCATCCTTTGCATATGAGCATCCCCTGACCCGGGAAGTCCTTTTCATGCCGGTGTGCGCATGGCCGATCTTTAAAAATAAAATTCTGCGTGAGACCGCCTTACATTACGGAACCTGCGAATTGCATAAGGACTCGGAAACTTCTGCCCTCGCCGCGGATGATGCACCGTTACCTCTGTCCCCAAGCCACTGATCAGTCGGCGGTCGACTGCTTTCCCTTTGCAAACAGGCGCATGCTTGTAGGAAAGCTGGCTGGGTCTGACGGTTCGAAGGATGAGAGGTAATTACCATACGAAATGGCTATTCGATTTAATGTTTTTCAGGAATGGTTGGAGGAAAGCCGATTAGTGCCGGCCCTTTTTTACTTAGCCTCGCTGGCGGTGATCCTTGCGACTGCCTGGGACACGGGATTTTTCCGGCGTGAATTGGGCACCCTTAAGTTCATAATCGTTTTGCTCCTATCTGTTACTGGGGGATTGTTGCTGATTGCTTCGCTTACCGGGATCATCTCCTACTTTATCTTTCTCCCTTCCATTGCGCAGGACGGCCATCTCTTTTCGGGGGTGCATGGAAACCATCTTGTTCATCCCTTGAATACATCCATTGTGCTTGGACTGGCGGCGCTTTGCGTCTTCACCGGGAGCAAAGCCGGTGGGGCGATTTGGACGGCTCTGCTCGCGATTCATGTGTTCCAGACATTTTTAATCATGGGACGTGTCCGCCGGGAACACCTTAGCAACGAACCGGACTCCTGCGGCTCCGGGAGCTTTTTATATTTGCTCAGCCTTGTCCTGGGCACGAAAGTGGTCACCGTCGCCGGAGGCGCCAAATCCCTTTCTCCCTGGTGCCTGGACGAATTGCCGCAAGACACCTGGATCGTCGACGTCCGCACCAGATCGGAGTTCCACTGGAACCGGCTTCAGGGCGCTGAAAACTACCCATGGGGAGCGGGTGTTATCGAAGCCGCAAAGGGAAAACCCAAAGAACGGCCGATCCTGGTAACGTGCTTTTCAGGGCACCGCTCTCCCTCGGTGGCGGTCATGCTGCGCAGGCTCGGTTTCAAGACGGTGTATAACCTGAATTGGGGTCTGCTCTATCTTGTCCTCCTGGAAAGAGGCAAAAGGAGAGAAGGACCCTTTTCCCTCAAGAGGCCCCAAGGGGATCCTGTTAAGCGCGATGAAAAGCTAAAAGGAATGAGCATTGCTTATATAACTCTCCAGGTCCTTATTCTCTTTATAGCTCCCCTGGAGAATATCGTGAGGCAGGTGCACATTTCCGGAATGCAACACGCTGTCGGGGGGTTGATCGGTCTGACCGGCCTAATCCTGGCTGTGCTCAGTTTTCGTGCCCTGGGAAAGAATTTTCGCGTCTATGCCGCGCCCAGGCCGAACGGAAGGCTCGTCGTATCAGGGGTATACTCCAAGATGCGTCATCCCATGTATACTGCTGCCATGGCGATTTTCGGCGGGTGGATATTGATCTTTGGTAGTCTGTTGAGTGTCCCTTTGTGGCTCGCTTTCTCCATCTTGTATCTTGTTAAGTCGGTAAAGGAAGAGCGCATCTTGATCGACCGGTTTCCAGAATACGCGGAATACCGCAAAAGAACCTGGGGGTTTCTCCCTTACATTTATTAGGACTTCTCTCCGGTTTTTATCCCAGCCCCCCACCCCTCCTTTCCCCTCAAGGCTGACCATTACACACACTTGACACAGGGTAGGGGAAGTGATAACCTTTTGATAATATTGCATTTATCAATTTAGGAAAATACGGTTTAGTCTGATGGTTCATTTTTTATATTTTCAAAATAACAATATTTTTGCTTACTTCGTCATACCCCCGGTGTCATGTGTGTGCTATGACCAGCCCTCAAGGGGGGGGTTAGGGTGGGGGTAATGTAAATTCATTTAAGGCGTTTGTATTAGTTGATTAACCCTACAATGACACTTGAGCTTTATATATAATCTGTAACTTGTCGTAAACACAACAAAATCGTCCTTATCAATATAACATCGACCAATATTAAAAAAAGGCTATAAAATCAATAGTTTATTAAGTAAATGTCGTTGTAGGGTTAAATTTTTCATGAAAACCTGCGAAGGGCCCGCAAGGAAAAACAGATTGCGCCCCAAGTATCGGCGGGCTATCCACTTTTCCTAAACTCCTTGCTTATTTTTCGCAAAGCGCAGCGGAGGCGTGAAAAGAAAGTTTCGGATAAATAGCAGACCCCCCGCCATAGCTAAGGAGGTTATGATGCCTTAGAGTGGCTGGCCGCCATGCCTGCCTGTGCGGTGCACGCAGACAGGTGGTCCCACATCCCGGACAAGGGGGAGTCCTGCCGATGGCGGGAGTACGGTACTATGGGTGCTACAGTAACGTCTCCAGGGGAAAGCGGAAAGAAACCGAAGAGGACGGTATTACAACGATCACCTTATCGTGCTCCAGACTATCTCTGGGACGTCTATCTAAAGCCGTAAAGATCAGGAATAAGGAGATACTCTTAGCAGCCTGCTGGATCGCTTAGCCGGGCAAATCGAAAATTTTTCCGAGGCTGTATTCGACCCCAGGACCCAGAGTCTTTCCAGTGAAGTTGCCCTGGTGTTAAATGGGCAGATTCAAAATTTAGCCCAGGGCTTGGAGACCAAGTTAAAGGAAGGAGATCATATCTTGTTTCTGCCCATCCTGGCCGGAGGTTAAGGCCGCCTCCATCATAACTCCGGTTGAACCGTCCCCGGCGCCCTCCCGGTTTCGCCGATACCGAGGTAAAATTTCTGCAAGTTTTCATCCTGGCGAAGTTCTCCGGCGGGGCCGGCCAATTTAATCATTCCCCGCTCGATCACGTACCCATGATCGGCAATCTTCAGCGCCAATTTCACATTCTGTTCGACCAAGAGAATGGTAAGTTTTTCGCTGTTCCTAATTTCTTCAATGATTCGGAAAACCTCCTGCACTAAAAGGGGGGAAAGACCCATAGATGGTTCGTCGAGCAGCATCAATCGGGGGTGAGCCATCAATGCCCGCCCGATAACCAGCATTTGCTGTTCTCCTCCCGATAGGTATCCAGCCTGGGTGTTCAGGCGATCACCGAGGCGGGGAAAATAATTAATGCAGCGTTCGATTTCGGATCTCATCACAGACTTATGTCGCGCCCCAAAGGCCCCCATGTGCAGATTTTCTTTAACCGTCAAGTCCGGGAAGACAACCCGTCCTTCCATCACATGGACCACGCCCCGGCGGACCATCTGGTTGGCAGAAAAACCCGTGACCGCACCGCCCTCCAAAATTACCCGGCCATCCGTAATCAGGCCGTTATCGGAGCGGAGCATCCCGGATATGGCCTTAAGGGTCGTGGATTTTCCAGCGCCATTGGCCCCTAACAGGGTGACAATACATCCCGTTGGAACAGTGAATGAAATTCCGTTAATGACCTGGATGACCCGGTTGTAAGCCACCCGCAGGTTGTCCACCTCAAGCATGTTCCCTCGCCAGAATCGGATCCTTCCCTCTCCCCCCAACCCCCCTTTAAAAAAGGGGGGCGAAGGGGGGATTTTCATAACTCGATTGTATAGGAATTTCCTTTGTGGACACGGATGTCCACAGATTATCTGGATAAAATAAAAAGAAATAATTATCACTACTGTCCAAATAAAAATTTTAACATAACATAAAACGCTATGACTTCATTGGATAATTGCAATATTTTGTACGGGAACGATTTGAATTTTGAAAAAGGCTATACTCCCCTAAAAAAGGAGGTGGCCAATGAATCGAGGTCGTACAATCTTCGCACAAGCCATGC
>VGSF01000147.1 GCA_016875165.1 Deltaproteobacteria bacterium | reverse complement strand
ATTTTGAGTGTCTCACTTTTCGAGAAAAAGCCCATTTTATCGGCACTCGTACCACCAAAATGCACAAAACTGATCACCATGCCAGACAACCAATTGACTTTATTCGATTATTAATTGGACACCCGTGTAAATTACACATAGTTCACAGTTGAACGGGAGCTATTTAGGTATCTCAATAGGCCGCCCAATCGCAGACCTTAATGCTCATCCCGCTCTTCTCTTCCCCTTATATACCAAACCTCTATATTAATTTTAAAAGCAATGAATGACCGTAGTGTCGATTTCTTCAGCAAGGTACGAGAGGTCTTTCCACCTTTGTCTAACCCGGATTAACGGTTGCGATTTCACGATGGGAGATATGGCCGGACTGGGCCTGATTCTAAACGGTTAAGGTGCTCGGTTTGCCTGATAATATTTCAACATATTGTTAAGCTACGAACCTATCAGGGATCACAAAAATTCAAAAAAAACTTGACAGCTTTTTTGGCCTATGTTAATAAACTGTTGAATGAATAATCATTCATTCAAGAAAAAAATTACCTGTTGAAATTGACTATTTAGGGCATCTATAGAGTCGTAATCCTGATTTATGAAAGAAGAGAACAAACACCAGAAGATCATAAAGGCTGCTGTAAAAGTTTTTGCCGAAAAGGGATTTTACAACGCCCGGGTTTCGGAAATCGCCAAGGAAGCCAATGTTGCCGATGGGACCATCTATCTTTATTTCAAAAATAAAGACGATATCCTCATCTCCCTATTCGAAGAGGAATTTGGCAAACTTGTGGAGAACATGCGCAAGGAAATAAACAAGGAAAAAGACGCCCTGCAGAAGATTAAACGCTTTGCCGTCAGCCACCTTTCCTTCGTCGCCAAGCAACAGCAGCTGGCGGAGGTTTTTGGAGTGGAGGTTCGCCAGAGCAGTAAGTTCATGAAAGAGTACATTAACAAACCCTTTATTGAATATCTTAACCTGATTCGTTCGGTAATAATCGAAGGGCAGGAAGCTGGCCTGATCCGCAAAGACCTCACCCCGGGAATCATGAAGAGGGCTGTTTTCGGGGCCCTGGATGAAATGTCCCGTTATTGGGTTCTCTCCTCCAAGAAAAAGCACAGCGTGGACGAAGCGGCCCTGCAGATAAGCGACGTGTTCATCTGGGGAATGATGAGCGAAGAGGCCCGGAAGAATTATCCCTGGCCGGCTTAGCCCAATGGGTAAATTTTTTGTATAGGAAATTCCTTTTTTCGTAACACTTTAGCTCTTTGAAAAAAGGTGTGTTGTAAGGGCCAAGGGATTCCAGGGTCCGGGGGCCAGACCGGAATCCGCCTTAGGCGGAGAATCATGAGGCGCTGATTTCTGCGCATATGGGGCGGGCAAGAACCCCCGCCTCCTCCGGAGGAAACGATCTTTTGTCCTCGTGGCCAAGCGGAAACCCAACCGATGCTTCCGGCGCGTTCCGCTCTAACCCCCGGCCCTCAACAAAGGCTTTAATACCATTTTTTCAAATCGCCAAACTGATACCTTTTTTCAACTTTAGTGCAGCCTTAAGCTGGATCACTTTAGACGTTTGACACATTACTTACTTTTTCTTAATCATGGTTTTAAAACTCTGTGATCTCTGTGCCCTCTGTGGCTAATTTTAATTCATAAACAAAGGAGGTTAAAGGTGAACGTCATTGTTTGCATGAAACAGGTACCGGATACCGAAACCCTGATCAAGATTAAGCCGGATGGGTCAGGGATCGTGACCGACGACATCAAGTATGTCATGAATCCATATTGTGAATTTGCCGTTGAGGAGGCTTTGAAAATAAAGGAGAAATTTGGCGGACAGGCCATCCTCGTAACCATGGGGGGGCAAAAGGCTGTGGAGGCCCTGCGCACTGGCCTGGCCATGGGGGCTGATCGTTCGATTCACCTGAACGACCCGGCCTTTGAAGGCGCAGATGGTTTCGCCACGGCCAAGGCTCTCGCCGAGGCAATTAAAAAGGAACCATTTGACCTCATCCTCTGCGGCAAGCAGGCCGTTGATGACGACATGGCTCAGGTTGGCCCCTCTTTGGCTGAACTCCTTAATCTTCCCCATATCACCCTGATTACTAAGCTGGAGATCAGCCCTGATAAGAAAAAAGCCAAGGTGGAGCGGGAAATTGAAGGGGGGAAGGAAGTGATCGAAGTGAGTTTGCCGGCGGTGTTCACCTGCCAAAAAGGGTTGAATGAACCCCGCTATGCCTCGCTTCCCGGGATTATGAAAGCCAAAAAAAAGGAAGTGAAGCCAATCAATGTGGCCGCCCTGGGCCTGACGGCAGACCAGGTGGGCGCGGCTGGTTCCAAAACCAAAATCCTGAAATATATTCCGCCGCCCTCCCGCCCCCCGGGAAAGGTCGTTTCCGGGGAAGTAGCCGATGCCGCTAAAAATTTAGTCAAGCTTTTGCGGGAAGAGGCCAAGATTGTTTAATAACGGATTTTTTCTGGACGCAGATGAACACAGATTTTTTAGATTAGAAACCTAAAAACTTATCTGCGGCTTTGGGGAAAATCCGTGTCCCAATAAATTGATTGTAGAGGAAATTCCTTCTTTCAACTTTAATCCGCCTCAGGCGGATCGCTTTGGGCACTGAATATAAAATGGTCAATGGTCAATTATCAATGATCATTGCTAATTTAAAAATTGGACTTCAATAAGGAGATGATTTATGGCAAAAGGAATTTGGGTATTTGCGGAAGTCAAAGAAGGAAATATTCGCAAAATTACTTTTGAACTTCTCAGCCAGGGAAAGAAGATGGCCGAGAAACTTGGAGAAGAGCTGGTAGCCGTTCTTTTAGGCTCAGGGGTGGAAGGATTGACGGGCCGCCTGGCCGAATACGCCGATAAAGTTTACTGGGTGGATGACCCGGCCCTGGCCCAGTACACCACCGACCCCTATGCGACTATCCTGACCAATATTTTAAAGGAACATCAACCTTCCATTTTCCTTTGCGGAGCCACGATAATAGGGAAAGACTTTTCCCCGCGAATTGCCGCCCGCCTGCAAACCGGGCTGGCCACGGACTGCACAGGCCTGGCCATCGGGGAAAACGGCCTGCTGATTGCCAAGCGGCCGGTATATGCGGGTAAAGCTTATATTGAAGTTGCCTGCCCGGTCTCCCGACCGCAGATGGCTTCAGTCCGACCAAATGTTTTGGAGATGCATCCGCCCGATGGCCTAAGGAAAGGGGAAACGATCAAAGTTGAAGCCAAGGTTGACCCGGCCAGCCTGCGCACAGCGGTGCTGGAGGTTATCAAAGCAGCCGGAGCCAAAGTGGACCTGACCGAAGCCGAGATTATCGTTTCCGGGGGCCGGGGGATGAAGGGAGCGGAAAATTTCAAGATCCTGGAGGAGCTGGCCGACGTCATCCACGCCACGGTGGGGGCCTCCCGGGCAGCCGTCGATTCCGGGTGGCGCGAGCATGGCGATCAGGTGGGCCAGACCGGTAAAGTGGTCACTCCCAATCTCTACATCGCCTGCGGCATCTCCGGGGCTATCCAGCATCTTGCCGGCATGGGGTCTTCCAAAATCATCGTGGCCATCAACAAAGATGCGGACGCCCCCATTTTCCAGAAAGCGGATTATGGGATTGTGGAGGACCTTTTCAAAGTCGTGCCGGTACTGGCCGAAGAATTCAAGAAGCTCCTGGCCGAAAGCTGATCGTAAAACGGGCGCGCCGAATTTGCCGGAGCGCCCGGCCTTTCTTTTTGGTTTGATGGTTTCTATCTGCGGAGTGATCCTTTCCTGCGGCCTCGCCTGAGGGAATACCCCGCGTGAAAGAGGGTGAAGACATACCCTCGCGCATGAGAAGCGGAGAAAACTATCTCCCCGGCTTCTTACGAATCGAGGACCAAGATGTTTAGCTCATTTGATCTCCTCCTGCTTTTTGTGGTGGCCATTGTATTCGTCTATGGTTTCTACCGCCGCTCCCGGCTCTGGCTCATGGGCAAGAAGGAGAATCGCACCAATCGACCCAAAGAACGCCTGATATCAATCTGGGCCTATGTGCTTGGCCATAAGCGTATGCTCAGGGATGCTTACCCTGGGTTGATGCATCTCTTTATCTTCTATGGTTTCCTGATTCCTTTCATGGTCATCGTGATCACCCAGGCGAATTTTAATTTGCCGGAGACCCTGGCGTTGCCTCTATCCCTGTTCCTGGATTTAGCGGGAACTTTGGGAATTGCCGGCGTGATCATGGCCTTCTACCGCCGCTACGTGGAGAAACCGGATAATCTCACCTATGATACATCGCTCGACAATTTGATCGCCCTTCTCTTTCTTCTGGGAATCTTCGGACTGGGCTTCTGCGTGGAAGGGTTGCGCATTGCCAGAACCCAGCCGGCATGGGCCGGGTGGACACCCATTGGATGGCTTTTCTCCCAGTTTTTCAGCGGAATTTCGGATGCCAACCAAATCTTCCTCCATCGCCTCCTCTGGCGCATACACCTTTTTTTAGTCCTGGGGTTTGTGGCCATAATTCCCTATTCCCGCATGCTGCATATTGTTACCGGGCCGGCAAATGTTTATATGCGGGAGCTAAAGCCTAAGGGAACATTGCCGCCCATCCGTGATTTTGAGACCGCCGAAACTTTCGGGGCCTCCAAACTGGAAGATTTGACCTGGAAGCAGCTTTTCGATATGGACGCCTGCACGCGCTGCGGGCGCTGCCTGGATCATTGCCCGGCAGCCGTGAGCGGAAAACCTTTAGCCCCCAAAAAAAACTGGGATTCCATCCGGGCGCACATGGAAGAAAAAGGGGCTCTGATCCGCCAGGGAAAAGATCCGGAAGCCGAAGGAAAGAAACTCGTCGGCGAAGTCGTCTCGGAGGATGTGATCTGGTCCTGCACCACCTGTATGGCCTGTGTGATGGTTTGCCCGGTCTTCATTCCCTGTGAGGATAAGTTAGTGGAAATGCGTCGCTACCTGGTACTGATGGAAAGCCGCTTTCCTTCCGAAGTCCAGCTTGTTTTCCGCAACATGGAGAACAACAGCAATCCCTGGGGGGTGGGCCTTGGCCTGCGGGCGGACTGGGCCAAGGGTCTTAACCTGAAGACCATGGCGGAAGATGGGGAAGTGGATTTTCTCTTCTGGGTCGGCTGTGCAGGAAGCTTCGACGACCGGAACAAACGGGTGGCCGCTTCCCTGGTTAAAATCCTGAGGGCCAGCGGAGTAAAATTTAACATCCTGGGAACGGAAGAAGGCTGCTGCGGCGATTCCGCCCGGCGGCTCGGCAATGAGTATCTTTACCAGACACTGGTTCAAGCCAATATCGAGGTCCTGAATAACTACGGGGTAAAGAAGATCCTAACCATGTGTCCCCATTGCTTCAACACTTTAAAGAACGAATATCCCCAATTTGGGGGAAAATACGAGGTTGTACATTACACCGAGTTCCTGGCCAATACCCTGACCAGCGGGAAGCTGAAACTTAACAAGGCGATCGACAAGGCAGTAACCTACCATGACTCC
Source organism: Deltaproteobacteria bacterium (assembly GCA_016875165.1). GTDB lineage: Bacteria > Desulfobacterota > SM23-61 > SM23-61 > SM23-61 > JAHJQK01. The sequence continues at coordinate 2,877 of VGSF01000147.1, read as the reverse complement.
TGTTTTTTAGGGCGGGGCAATGAAATTTATGAAGCTCCCCGGACAATCCTCCGGGCAATTCCGGGATTGCGTTTGCTGGAGATGGAGCGCAGCGGTGTGCGCAGTTTCTGCTGTGGGGCCGGCGGCGGACGGATGTGGATGGAAGAGAAGCTGGGAACGCGCATCAATCAACTCCGCACAGAGCAGGCAGCCCGGGTCAAGGCCGAATACGTGGGGACGGCATGCCCGTATTGTTTGACCATGATCGGGGACGGCATTAAAGAGAAGGGGCTGGAGGAGGCAATGACTTCCTTCGATCTGGGCGAGCTGGTGGAGAAGGCCATGTAGTTCGGAATAATGAGTTCAGAGCGGTTCGAATGCGGAGAGGGAGTGCAGAGAACATACTGGATTTCGGGTCAAGCGCGGAATGACAAACTAGATGAAGGTATTGCAAGACAAGAAAGGGATGGTTGATGAAATGAGCAGTGGGCAGCGGCGAGGCGGGCACAAAATTTTGTGGTTTCTGCTCCCATTTTTTACGCTCTTTCTTTTCTGGGCCGGGACAACGCAGGCCGCGGAGAATGCCGAGTGCCTGAAATGCCACAAGAACCCCAGACTGAGCAAAGGGAAAAAAGACGGGTCGTTCCTTTCTCTTTACGTCAATGAGGAGGCCTTCAAAGCTTCTGTCCACGGCGCGGCGGGGATGGGGTGTGTGGATTGCCATCAGGAAGCCAAACCAAACTTCCATCCCGCCGAGGGTTTTGCGGAAGTGGGATGCGCCTCCTGCCATGCCGATCAGGTGGAAGCCTACAGGAAAACGACTCATGGCCTGGCTTGGGAAAGAGGCCTTGAGCGCGCTCCCAAATGTCAGGATTGTCATACTTCCCACTACATGCGCAAGATAAAAGATCCTCAATCACCGGTTCAGGCTGCGCGTCTCGGGGTCGTATGCGCAAAATGCCATGAGGAAGCTAAACCCCCGGAAGGATTTCTGGCGGCTCTGGCCACCTATCGTCTGATGGGCCACCGGAAAGTCAATCTGGGCGATCGGTATGATACCAAAGGGTGCGCAAACTGTCATCCCCAGAACAGCGGCCATCCTCAGAAAGAGGAACCTGCTCCATCCTGCGTGAAATGCCATGATCGTTCTATTTCCAGCCCTCTCCTCATGGGCCCGATTCATTTTAAAATGTCCCTACGCGAACAACCCATCCTTTTTTTCCTGCGGATCCTTTACGGCGCTGGCCTGATCATTGTGGTCGCAGGCTGCATCGGTTTCTTCTCCTATCGTTATTATCGCCGGAAGAAGGCGACCCAAGAAGGGGGACAGTGAACAATGAACAGTGGACAATGAACAATAAACAATGAACAGTGCCCAATAAACAATAGGTAATAGGCAAGAGAAAAAACTTTTCTTCTTGCCTCTTTTTTTCAAAGCATTCTTGTCAATCCTGAACCAAAGTGATATAAAATAACTTTTGTCACACCGCCTGGCCGGCATAAAAATAATTTTTAAACCATTTCCTAAGGAGGGAAAAATGGATTTTCAATTTTCAGCGCAGCACGACTTATTGAGGAAGAGCGTGAGAGAATTTGCTGGGGGAGCGATCGCTCCCAGGGTGGCGCATATGGAGGAGACCGACGAGGTTCCCTGGGATATATACAAGGAAATGGCCAAACAGATGTATATGGGCATACTTATTCCCAAAGAGTTTGGCGGGACCGCCTTCGGCAACCTGGCCCGCATGATCATGCTCGAAGAGGTGGGGCGGGTTTCTGCGGCCGTAGCCATGGCCTTACAGATATTTCACCTGGGAACTGCGCCCATCATAGACTTTGGCAATGAGGCCCAGAAGAAAAAATACCTCCCGGCTCTGGCTAAAGGTGAAAGCCTGTCCACAATTGCCGTAACCGAGGCCACAGGAGGATCGGACCCTACCGGCATTCAGAGCACGGCCAAATTGCAGGGTGACAGCTATATTCTCAATGGGCGGAAATGTTTCATCACCCATAGCCATGTGGCCGAGGTAATGACCATCATGGCCAAGACCGGCGAGGGACCCAAGGGATTCAGCGCCTTTATCGTGGAGAAATCATTCCCCGGATTCAAGCCCGGAAGGAAGGAAAAAAAGTTCGGCCTCCACGGCTGCAACACGGGGGAGATGGCCATGGAGAATTGCGCCGTACCCAGGGAAAACCTTTTGGCTAATGAGGGGGATGGCCTGAAAGTATCCATGGCCGGGATCAGCGAAGTGGGCCGGGCCGGGATGGCCGGGGTCGGCCTGGGGGTGATCAATGCCTGTCTGGAAGCTTCGGTTAAGTTTGCCAACGAACGAATCCTGGGAGGCAAGCCCATCAGCCAGCACCAGGGCATCCAGTGGATGATCTCGGACATCTACATGGACCTGGAGGCCAGCCGTTTGCTCGCTTACCGTGCGGCCTGGATGCGGGATCAGAAAATGCGCTGTGACAGCGATATGGCCATGGCCAAGTTTTATGCCACGGAAGCCGCCGTTCGTTGCGCCAAGAAGGCCGTGGATATTCATGGCGGCTATGGGTACATGATGGAGTACCCGGTGCAGCGTTACTACCGGGATGCCGAGATCCTCATCGCTTCGGCCGGAACATCTGAAATTCAGCGCATTGTCATGGCTCGCAAAGCCCTGACGTCGTTTAAATAAAGGAGATATCTCACCGCCGAGAGCGCAGAGAAAGAATTTAAAATCAAAATCACTACTGTCCAAATAAAAATTTTAACATAACATAAAACGCTATGACTTCATTGGATAATTGCAATATTTTGTACGGGAACGATTTGAATTTTGAAAAAGGCTATACTCCCCTAAAAAAGGAGGTGGCCAATGAATCGAGGTCGTACAATCTTCGCACAAGCCATGC
>VGSF01000146.1 GCA_016875165.1 Deltaproteobacteria bacterium | reverse complement strand
TATAAAAAGATACAAATCAGTGTATACACAATTTAGACCCGGCTAAATCGGCTAACCGCTCGATATCCATATGGAAATCCTTTGCACTTCTCAGTATCATGGTGCATTCGTAATAAAGTCACGCTAGTCAAATTTAAAAGGGCGGAGATCGATGAATGGATCGGCACCAAGCAAATTAGCTGCAAGTGTGCCCCGCCCGGCTCGAGAAAACGATAAAACCGCGGCCCCAAAAGAGGCCGTCCACGGACATTGACCGGTTCATAGACAAATCGATTGAGGAGGTACTGGGAAACCGGTATAATCGTCACCACGGGAAACCGGACCGAGTCAAGGGCTCCAGGAAGGAGGGTAGCCGTGGGACTCTATAAGCGGGGCCAGGTCTGGTGGATGAGGTTTGGACATCGCGGGGAAAAAAGAAAGTCGACGAGAACCACAAATCCTAAACTCGCGCAAAGAATCTATGACAAGGTCAAAGGAAAAATCGCGGAGGGCCAGTGGTTCGAAAGGCTTCCCGGCGAAGATATAACATTCAAAGGGCTGATGGAAAAATACATGTCCGAGCATTCCGCACCGAATAAAGCGCCAAAAACGCACCTGAGAGACAAGAGCCTCAATGGTCATCTGGTCGATTATTTCGGAAAAATGGCGCTGACGCAAATCACTGCACGGGACATAGCGGATTACAAGGTCAAAAGAAGGGATGAAGGCGCTGCGCCCGAGACTATCAATAATGAATTGATCTTGATGGGGCACGCCTTCAGTCTCGCGGTCAAAGAATGGGAGTGGGTCAGGGAAAACCCCGTTAGGAAAGTCTCAAAGGAACGGGCAGACAATCCAATAGAACGCTGGCTGACCGTCGAAGAGGAAAAAAACCTCTTAGCTGAAGCTCCCATTTGGCTTCAGGATATAATTCGCTTCGCGATCAATACCGGCCTCCGGCAAGGAGAAATTCTCGACTTGCAGTGGCCGCAAGTTGATCTTGACCGAAAGATCTTACTCATCAGCAAGCAGAAGAACCGAAGCAGGGACACCCTACCCTTGAACGAAACGGCGTGGGGCATCTTAAAGGACAAGGAACGGGTCAGGAGGAAGAATACCGTCCACGTCTTTTATAATGAAAATGGGAAGCCCATCGATGCCAGGAACCTTTTGCGGGCGTTCTATTCCGCAACCAAAAAGGCGAATATCGCCAAGCTTCGGTTTCATGATTTGCGCCATACCTTTGCTACGAGGCTTGTTCAAGCAGGGGTTGATATTTACACCGTGCAGAAATTGGGGAGATGGAAAACCATCTCCATGATCATGCGGTATGCTCACCACCACTCCGAGAGTCTTCGTGCCGGGGTTGAGGTCTTGGACAGGGTGAACGGGAGGGTGGTACAAAAGGTGGTACAGCCCATAGAAAAAGGGGTTGCCGAGAACTGCGCAACCCCTTGATTTTACTTGGTAGCGGGGCTTGGATTTGAACCAAGGACCTTCGGGTTATGAGCCCGACGAGCTACCAGACTGCTCCACCCCGCGTCATATTAATTTATTGTAAATGAATCGGAAGTGATTGTCAAGATCATTTTCCGGCCGGAGATATCCTCCACAGACGAAAAACACCTGTGGAGAGAAACACCCGGTACTCCAGCTTTACAGGCCTTCGAAATTTGATGGCTTCGTAAAAAGTCCATCTGTCCGCCTAAGGCGGATTGCGCTTCACCCCCGCCCCGTTAGATCAGAAACTCCGCATTGGGGGTATGGGGCGGGGATCTGATTTCCAAGAAGAGGCATCATCTTGGGATCGATCTAACGGGGTGAATCGTTGCGGCGTACCTTGTAACTACGCCTCACTCTCCAGGTTTTGCGCGCCTTGTCCGCCTGAGGCGGAGAGATTTTTACTTTGCCATCCCAATCTTGACTTTTTACGAGATCATCAAATTTTATTGGTAGAAAAAAGGGGATTCCGCGGAAAGATTATCTTCCGGCAGCTTTTCTCTTGGAAGCCTTGAGGGGATCTACAGACCTGACAGCCTCAGGAGCCTTCTCTTTTACGATATGTGTGGCCAAATTGCAGTCGCGGCCAGACCATTTGACTGCCGGGTCCGGGCAAGCGATGCAGTATTCTCCAGCAGGGAATACTGTCGCGCGCTCACATCCCTGGCAGCGGTCAATAATCGGGTAGCACTTCCCTCCGTTGAAAGAGCACCCCTTCTTACTCATGAAGGCGCACTCCTTCCCCACCTTAATCACTTCACAAACCATAACCGACCTCCTATAAAAAAATTAATCAGGTCAAAGACCTGATTATTTAGTTTGCCCCCCGGGAAAATATATTTAGGGAGAGCTATAAATTATAAGAGAATATACGATTTTTTTTTGCTTTTGTCAATATTTTTTTAAAAACTTTTGCAATTCAGACACTATTGACGGCTGTGGTTGGGGTGGCGAGGCGTTTGGGGGTGCCAAGAGCTTTTGCCGTGCTGAGCATGAGCGTGGGTTATGACACCAGAACTATATTTCGGCCTCTTTTGCGATGAGTTTTTTTAGCGAAGGCAAAAGGACAGGTAAGTGGGGCAGGCGACTGATGCTAGCTCCCGTTGAAGGGATAATCGAATCGGTTATGGGCAGCGGAATGAATACTCTGAAACATTTTTTCATGGTAAAATAGAAGTCAATCTCCAGGTCGCTCCAATAGCGATCTATGGCGGGGTTACGAGGGGACGGAGGAATCCGTCTCGTTGGAATTCGCTACTGTCTGAATTGCAGTTAATGTCAATTGAGTGGCAAATCTCAAAATCTGTCGCTCAATCGTCATTCCGGGCAAGCGACGCCCTGCACCGCATGGTGTACAGGGCGAAGCGCGACCCAGAATCCAGATTTTTCAGGCTGCCCTGGATTCCCGCTGGAGTTTATCCCGCACTTGATGCGGGGCGGGAATGACGGTGGTTAGGACTTTTGCAAGAGCCTCATTCGCGCGTGACCACAAAAAGTGAAAGAGAGCAAGTTGCACAGCTTCTCCCCTGCGCGGCGACGCTGGATCGTCCCACATAGGAATCTTCGCAATCAATACGCTTTTTTGGACACCTTGCACTTAAGAGCATTCCGCTGTAAGATTCTATGTAGATTCTATGCTTTTTCCGCGACCTTGCGCGGAAAAAGTGGCCCGCCTCAGGCGGGCAGCGAAAAAACCTGAAATCCTTCCTAACCCTTCTTTGGCAAAGGGGGAAAGGGGGGATTTATCGACAGACATTTCTTTCTTACAAACATGTTTGTATTAATGAGGCGCTAAGCGCCTATAATCCTGTTAAAAAATTGCTCCAGAGTTGATGATCTCGTAAAAAGTCTGAAATTGCCCTTTTCCGTCATTCCGGCGGAATCCAGTATTTTTAAATGCTTATAAATACCCTGGACTCCGGTTTTCACCGGAGTGACGACTTTTTACGAGATCATCAGAGTTGCCTGATAAAATGTTTAAGTTGCTACCCGACACCCCGATTGGTAATATCTTCATAAGGCAAATTTTTATTTCTTAAAGGAAACAAGGCTGCATGCAAGCGATTTTATTGAATGATGTTCTGACCATTTTCGGGCTCTCAGTGGCCGTGCTCTATATATGCCATCGAGTTCGAGTTCCCACTGTCGTCGGCTTTTTATTAACCGGCTTGCTGGCAGGGCCTCATGGACTGGGGCTGGTGAAAGCTTTAAATGCCCTTGAAATTTTGGCTGAAGTCGGCGTGGTCTTGTTGCTTTTCATCATCGGCCTGGAATTCTCCTTAAGGAATCTTTGGAAAATTCGCAAATTGGTTTTTGTCGCCGGTTTTTCCCAGGTCCTTTTAACCTTTGCGGCCACCCTGATCATAGTCCGGGCGCTGGGCCGCCCGGCTGCGGAAGCCGTGTTTATAGGTTTTCTCGTTTCTCTCAGCAGTACGGCCATCGTTATGAAAATTCTCCAGGAAAAGGCTGAGGTAGAAAGCCCCCACGGGCAAGCAACCCTGGGCATTTTGATTTTTCAGGATATCATCGTAGTCCCCATGATGCTGTTCACGCCTTTGCTGGCAGGCACGACCGGGAATTTAAGCGAGGCCTTTCGGGATGTTTTCACCAGTTTCTTTTTTGTTTCTGTGGGAATGCTGCTTGATTTAAATTTTCTGTTAAAACAGCCGGAGTACATCGGCCTGATTGCTGTGGGAATTTTACTGCTGAAGACTTGCATCGCCGGCCTGGCAGTGACATTCACAGGATTGCCTTTGCGCACAGTGGTTTTAATAGGGGTGGCCTTAAGTCAGGTAGATGAATTTTCCTTTATTCTATCCAGGGCCGGAGTAGAATATGGTTTGCTTACCCCAACTCTATATCAGATGTTTCTGGCTGTTTCAGTCTTAACGATGGCGGCGACTCCTTTTGTAATGGCTGTTGCGCCCTCCTTTGCAGATACATTCCTGCGTTTGCCATTCCTCCGAAGGTTGAAAAGAGGCTCTTATCCCCTGAAAGATGACAGCCGGGCGCACGAGAAAGACCATCTAATCATAATCGGATTTGGGATTAATGGCCGAAACCTGGCCAGAGCTGCCCGGGTAAGCGGAATTCCTTACGTAATTGTCGAAATGAACCCCCAGGCGGTAAGAGAAGAGAAAGCAAAAGGGGAACCGATATATTACGGAGATGCCACTCAAGAGGCTGTTCTGAAGCACGCCAGGATCAAAGAAGCCAGGGTTGTGGTATCTGTGATAAATGATCCCACGGCAACCCGCAGGATTACCGAACTGGCCAGAAGGCTGAACCGCAAAGTTCATATCATTGTGCGCACGCGCTTTCTCAGGGAAATGGGGGCCCTTTATGATTTGGGGGCAAACGAGGTGATTCCTGAAGAATTTGAAACATCCGTGGAAATTTTTACACGGGTTTTAGGGAAATACCTTCAGCCCAAAGAGGAGATTGAGAAATTTATCCACGAGGTTCGTTCGGAGAATTACGGGATGTTTCGGACTATCTCCAGGGAGGCATCCTCCTGTATGAATATCACCCATTGCTTGCCGGATTTTGAGATTGTATCGCTCCGGGTAGGAAAGAAATCTGCCATGCTCGGGAAGACGTTAGCTTAGATAGCCATAAGAAAAAAGTTCGGCGTAACCGTTCTGGCAATTAGCCGTGGCCTGGAATTAATCTACAACCCGGATCCGGAAATACAGTTTCTTGAGGATGACCTTCTTGTCTTGCTGGGACAGCCGGAAAAGATCTCCCAGGTTGCCTCTTTGTTCTAAGAAGTCTATTGGCGGAGGAGGGAAATACTTGCCCATTTATCAACCAGAATGGGAGCTAGCGCCAGAAATTGCCGTAAAACCTAAAAACCTGGCCCATGGCATTATTTTCTTTCCGGGAGAAGCTTCCTCGGCCAAACAGCTTCGATTGCAATTAATTGAAGTCGATACCGGCAAGATTCATCTTCTTAAATTTAGGCTTTAGATAGTGTCCTTCCGGAAACTCAACTTTTCCCCTCCCCTTTCGACGGGAGAAGATGTGAAAAAATTACGAGGACGCCCCCTCACCCTCCCCTCTCCCGCCAGGGGAGAGGGCAAATATATTGAAATATAAGAAGAAATTCCCTCCCCCTCGACGGGTGAGGGTGAGGGGGAGGGTGATAAGTGGTTAAAATTTCTATGACTTACATTTTAATACCCCTCACCTTCACCCTGTGGAGTAACCGAGCTAACTCCACAGGGCAAGCCCTCTTCCGCAAAGGGAGAGGAGGTTTCCGGATGAGAATTAGATAGAGTGTTTAACGCTCATTGATCCGGGGAAAGTGAAGGGAAAGGGAGATCAAAATGAAAGAAAATTCCGTGTCAGGACAAATGCTGAATTTAGGCGGTTATATTAAGGCGGTCAAGGAGCGAATCCGCCAACTGGAAGGGGAGCAATTCGGGCTGCGTCTCTGGCGGAAAGACCCCGGTCTTTGGAAAGCAGACCAGGAGAACCAGGAGGCGATTCGTAACGCTTTAGGCTGGCTGCATGTGACCGGGAAAATGGAAGACAGCCTGCACGATCTACTAAATTTCGTCGGTGAAGTGCGGGCCGCCGGCTTCCGCCATGTGGTGCATATGGGCATGGGCGGCAGCAGCCTGGCGCCTTTAACCTTTCAAAGGATATTCCCGCGGATCGCCAAAGGTCTCCCCCTTACTGTCCTGGATACTACCGACCCGGCCACCATCCTTAAAATAGAAGAAGAAATTCCCATAAGAGAAACGCTATTTATCAATGCCAGCAAATCGGGCACGACTGCCGAACCCTTTGCTTTTGGTGAATACTTTTACGCCAAGGTCAAAGAGCTCAAAGGCCATCGAGCCGGGGATAACTTTGCGGCCATAACCGACCCGGGCACTCCCCTGGTGAAATTAGCTAAGGAGCGCGGCTTTTGCCGGATTTTCCCAGGATTCAAGGACATTGGCGGCAGATTCTCTGCCCTTTCTCTTTTTGGACTGCTGCCTGTGGCCCTGATGGGGATCAACGTAGCGGAGCTGCTTTCTCGCGCCGGGCAAATGATCCGGGCCTGTGGCCCTTCTGTGCCGGTTCAGGAAAATCCCGGGGTAGTCCTGGGCGTAGTAATGGGTGAACTATCTCTCCGCGGGCGGGACAAGTTAACTTTCTTGATGCCGGAATCCATAGTTAGTTTTGGATTGTGGGTGGAACAGCTTATCGCCGAAAGCACGGGGAAAGAGGGCAAGGGGATTTTGCCCGTGGACGCAGAACCGCCCGGGTCAGCTTCGGAATATGGGGAGGACCGGTTATTCGTCCATATACGGCTGAAAGATGAAATTGATAAATCCCTTGAACAGCTTGTTGGAGAATTACAAAAAGCCGGCCAGCCTTGTGTATCTATCCGAATTGATGACCGCCTGGATTTGGCCCAGGAATTCTTCCGCTGGGAGGTGGCCACGGCCACTGCGGGAGCTATCCTGAGAATTAACCCTTTTGACCAGCCAAATGTACAGGAGAGCAAGGACTATACAAACCGCTTGCTTGATCTGGTACGGAAGGATGGGAAATTGCCCGAGGCGGCAGCCGCTTTAATAGAAGGCTCCCTTAGCTTTTATACGGAGGAAAAAGATAGGAACGTAAAAGACCTGCTTAAAACATTTTTGGCCAAGGCGCGGCCGGGCGATTTCTTCGCGCTGCAAGCGTACTTGTCCGAAGAGCCGCCGGTCACCCAGGCCCTGCAAAACATCCGCAAGCGGTTGCGCGACCGGCTGGGTTTGGCCACAACCTTGGGTTATGGCCCCCGCTTTCTGCATTCTACCGGCCAGTTTCATAAGGGTGGACCGAACACGGGTATGTTTCTGCAATTGACTGCCGACGATGCCGCCGACGCTCCCATCCCTGGCGCCCCTTACACTTTTGGGCTTTTTAAAAAAGCCCAGGCATTAGGGGACCTGGAAGCTCTTAAAAAGCATGGCCGGCGGGTCATACGCGTTCATTTGGGGAATAATGTAATTAAAGAACTGGAAATTTTGTCCAAATTGTTTAAAGATGCTTTGGGGTAAAATCCTAAGCGGAAATAATTCAAAGAAAGATGAACTCGTAAAAAGTCGTCACTCCGGTGAAAACCGGAGTCCAGAGGTTTGATAACTTCTTGAAATAACTGGATTCCGGCTGGAGTTTATCCCGATGAAAATCGGGGCCGGAATGACGGGGAAAGGGGCTTTCGGACTTTTTACGAGATCATCAAAGAAAGGATGGGGGAAAAATGGACAAAAAATTTTCTATCCTTGGTTTTGCCGGCAGTTTAAGAAAAGGCTCTTATAATCGATCCCTCCTCAGGGCCGCTATGGAATTGGTTCCCCGGGATGTTGAGCTGGAGATCTTCGACCTGGAAGGGATTCCGCCTTTCAATCAGGACCTGGAAAACCAACCGCCGGATAAAGTAAAAGAATTCAAAGCTAAAATCCGGGCCGCGGAGGCGATTATTATTGTCACGCCGGAATATAATTACTCGATCCCCGGTGTCCTGAAAAATGCTATCGACTGGGCTTCCCGGCCCTATGGGGATAATGCCTTAGAAGGGAAACCAGCGGCCTTGATGGGGGCCTCCATCGGCATGTTAGGAACGGCCAGAGCGCAATATCACCTGCGCCAGAGCTTCGTCTGGCTCAACATGTATGCCCTGAACCAACCGGAAGTTATGGTGCCGTTTGCCAATGAAAAATTCGATCAAAACGGCGCGCTGACCGATCAAAAGACTAAAGAGAAAGTGAAAGAGTTGCTGGAAGGTTTAATTAGAGTCTGTTTATAAACTGCAACTTGACTTATTACAACAGGTTACGCCAGAATAGGGCAAAAATCAAGTTGCAGGAGGAGGGGATGAAGATACTCAACGATCTAAAATTGAAGTTAGAGAATCCGAACTGGGCCTTGGATCCGGAATTGGCATTAATTGATACGATCTTGAATGAGAATCCGAGTCTCTATGAGATCGTAACCCCGGACATTATGGGGTTGAACAAAAGTAGTG
>VGSF01000145.1 GCA_016875165.1 Deltaproteobacteria bacterium | reverse complement strand
TCTTGTTTCAGGCATCATCCAGTATGCACCTTTTGCATGGCACAATATCTCGGTTATGGCTTTGTTTGCGAAGCGCACTCCATTTCGGCCATATCCCGTTGATACTATATAATCTAGTTCATCCTTTGAGAAGGTCGTCTTCGCGAGAGTCTGGCTTATCACTGTCTCGGATGCTTCATTAATGTCGTGTCCCGTTTGCATAATATACCATGACAAAATTTCACCATCCGCCATGACAACCGCCTTAGTTGTTGCCGCGCCAACGTCGATTCCCAAAACTGGCATAATTACCTTCTCTCGATTTGTCTGTCACTATTCATTCCGCCTTGACGCACCATTAAACCGTTCCTGTCCTTACATTTGCTGCAGGTTTACCTAACCAAAGCTAAATAGGCTCGCTTTGATACTCACTTTCTTACGGTTTGAATAAGGGTCTCGATCTGCATCCTCAAGCGACCAGCCTCAGACGGATCATAGTCCGACTCAAGCTCCAGCATTTGCAGCCCTAGCTTATCCTTCAGAATCTGTTTGAAATAGACAGCCTGGATGTTGTAGGCATCACGATACAGCAATTGATACCAAACAACCGCATCCACCCGGAAATCCTTGGCAAGCCTCAAAAGGAAGTCAATTGTCTCATCCCAGGGTCTGAAATACGCAGGAGGTACTCTTCTCCGGAAATAACTATCTGCTAATGCCTTAAGTGGGTCTCCGTCCAATCTAACTTCTTCCCAGTAATTTCTGAGTCCTTCGGCAAATTCCTCAACCACTATGTCTGCTCCAGCTGCCTCGAGTAGGTCAGGAATCTTGTAGTCTCCCATAGCTAATGTAGATCCTGTCAATAGAACCCTCGGCCTAACCCCGTTTCGATTTTCAGCTTTTTGCCGCTTGAGTTCCTGTACCCGAGACTCTAATATACTTACGAATGTCGCCGGTTCGATATGAAAGGAGGCATGACATAACCTTATGAAATCACCGCCACTTATGGGTGCGGCGTCTGATTTCCTCATTAAGCTGAATTCTCTAAGTAGTTTTCTCATTCGATTCATCAACTTGACGCTGTCCTCTAATCTTTCTTTATTGATCTTGGTTCCAGTGAAATCCTCTAACTTTGCTTTCAGTAACCTTAATCCTTCAAGGTAGTATTCAAACGCATCATCTTCCTTGTTGTGAGGGACACCAAACCTGAATACCTCTATGTCAGTATAGAAATCAAAGCAATCAGCTATCGCCCGAATATTGTTATCTGTGACTGGACAAACTAGGAGATCGATCATTTTATACAATGGCTCGTCTTCCAGCATCCGGTAACCTATCTGCGCTCGAGCGAAAGTATCAAGAAAACGTGGCACGTACTGAGCGCTTGCTGCCACAGGCTCAGGGTCGCCTCCACGGATAAGTGCTACTGGTATCGCACCACACGCATAGATCAATTCCTCCGGCATATAACCACCCGGAGTATATCCAATAATTTTGGTACCGCTATTTCTGGCCTTTGTTAAATCTAATAGCCACTGTTGCTGGGGGACTTGTAAACTGTTTATTGCTTTCATGTGCACCTCCTAACTGGTTTTTAAATATTTATCTCGAAAGAATACTGCAAACAAAAGATATCACCAATTGACCTTATCTAGACCTTTCAGCCCCAATATTTGTCTTGCCTCATCGGGTGTTGCTGGCTCTAGACTCAATTCCCGCAGAATGCGGACAACCTTTTCTACCTGTTCAGCATTACTTTTCGCCTTGATTCCCTTGCCTACGTAAAGGCTGTCTTCCATACCAACCCTGACATTGCCACCCAAGGTCAGTGCCATCGTGCATAGCGGTATTTGATGACGACCCGCACCACATACCGACCAGACAAAATCCTGTAGTACCTCGCGAGCATGGTCACGCAGAAATATTAGGCTATGGGGCGACGCCAAAATGCCCCCTAAAATGCCAAGAACAAACTGGAGATAGATGGGTGTCTTGAGATGTCCCTGCTCAATCATGTAAGCTATGTTACTAATCATGCCAGCATCATATATTTCCAACTCCGGCTTCGTTTGATTTCGGCTAAACACTTGGAAGAACTCTGCCAAAGTTTTAAACGTGTTGGGGAACACGAAATCCTCCGTCATAGCCAAATAGGCCTTTTCCCAAGGATGCTTGAAGTCCTTAATGGTCTGTAACGGACGGAATATGCCAAAATTCATAGAACCACAGTTGAGGGAAGCCATTTCAGGCTGAAAGGTTGATACCACCCTTAGCCGCTCCTCTGTAGTCATACCCAAGCCAGCGCCAGTTGACAGACAAAGAATTATGTTGCACCTGCTCTTTACTTTGGTTAATACTTCTCTGAATAATGCCATATCTGAGCTGGGTTGGCCGGTTTCTGGGTTTCGGACATGGATATGTGCTACGGCTCCACCAGCTTGATATACCCGCAGTACTTCATCAGCAATTTGCTGAGGTGTGATAGGCAAATCAGGCGACATGGTGGGAGTATGAATACTTCCAGTAATGGCAGCTGTGACAATAATTTTGGTGCCGCTATTTTTCCCCTTTGCTAAATCTGATAACCGTTGTTCGGGTGTTAGGAAACTGCCTATTGCTTTCATCTGTACCTCCTAACTGTTTTTTGAAGATTATTTATCTACATTCTTTGTCTCGACAAGAATGTTCGTTACAAATGACATTGCAATTGACCTTATCTAAACATTGCAGCGTTATTATTTGTCTTGCCCCAATTGCTTTCCCCATTATTGTAATTCTAATATAATTTCTACATCAGAGAAGGCAGGAAAAGAACTATTTGTGGGAACACTATAAGCAATGCCACCAATATGAGTTCGCACACAAAAAACGGTACAATTCCTCGAATGACATCCATAGTTGTGGCATTACGGTCAATACCTTTCACCACGTAAAGATTGCTTGCTACTGGCGGCGTAACCAAACCAATCTCTACCAAAATTACAGTGACTACACCATACCAAATAGGGTCGTATCCTAGGGCTAGGATAGTAGGGAGAAATAGTGGTACAGTCAACACCATAAGGCTAAAACTGTCCAACACACAACCCAGAAAAACAGTCGTTATCATTATGACAATCAAGATCCCCCAACTGGGAATCTGCAATCCTAATATTGTATCTGCCAATACATAGGGCAGTCTGGTTATGGAAAGGGTTGAGGCAAACAGATTCGCCCCAATTAGTATCATCATTATGAAAGCCGTTATTCTAACTGTTTCGCGAAGCGATGCTGCAAATGCTTGCCAATTTAGCCTTCTCATTAATAGAACCATGGATAGTGCTGCAAAAGCACCAATTCCAGCCGCCTCAGTAGCACTAAAGAAGCCGAAGTAAATTCCTCCCATGAGGAAAAGAAAGAGTATTAATATCGGTAAAGGTCCTTTCAATGAGTTTACTTTCTGTTTAAGCGTGAAGTGTTCTTGTTGTCTAACTGGGGCTGCATTCGGTTGCAACCTTACCCAAATTAAGACTGCAATAGAGAACAAGCCAATTGTTATGATGCCAGGTATGATGCCAGCTATAAACAATTTACCCACAGAAACGTCGCAAAGGCTGGAATAAAAAATCATGGCGATACTAGGGGGTATTAGAATGCCTAACGTTCCCGCTATGGCTACTGACCCTGTCCTCAGCGATTTGCTGTAGCCATACGCTTCCATTTCCGGTAAGGCGATGCTGCCAATCGCAGCTGCTGTAGCTGTACTTGAACCTGAAATTGAAGCAAAAGCGCCACAACACACTATACTTACAATGGAAAGACCTCCCCTGATTTTGGACAGCAACATGTTAAAACACCGGTAAGCATCAGTCCCAAGATCTGAATAGTTGACTAAAGCCCCCATAAGTAAGTATAGTGGTATCATCGCCATTGAATAGCTAAAAGACGAAAGCCACGCCATCATTCCCGTCAAAGCAATCCCTGGCGATAATCCCAACAAAAGGATAGCAAAAACCAATCCTATAATGCCCAGTGCCCATGCAATAGGAATGCTTAAGATAGAAACCCCTATAAGACCGACCAACATGATTATACCTACTATTATAGGTCCTGTTTCCATTCCCTGCTTTTCTCCTTCATTTGATACTGCACGAGCCTCGATACAAACAGACTGAATCCTCCCTCGCCTCCGAGGCAAGGGTTTTCTCTAACACGTTGCCTGAATTCCACTTAAAGATTCAATCTTCGTATGGGTCATTCCTGCGGAGGCAGAAATCCAGTTATTCCTCTAAACCTTCAGTGTCAACTCTTTTAGGGTCGCACTATAAAGGTAACACTAATCGCCCTTTACCTTTATTATAGTCCATGCCTTAGCTTTACCACCACGAGCTATACAAACATAACTCCAGAATGATTTTGCTAAGACCACAGAGAAATGCGCCATGACTATACCAAAAACCAATCGGGTGGGAATCTGTGACAGTCCAAGCCCTATACTCACCGGAACATTACCATAAAGGGACTCTTCTATTATAGACCAAACGATGACCACGACAAACAGCATACCAACTAAGGAAGCCGCGGCGTCCAGGGTGGCCCGAAATCTTAAAGAAGAAGAGAAATCTCGCAAAACCTCTATGCGCACGTGGCTACCAGCATACCAGCAATAGGCAGCGCTAAAACAAGTGATTAGAGCCATTACAATCTCCGAGATATCTCCACCCCCTGCACCCCAAGGAGGTTTTAGGGGAGTGTGCCGACCAATGACATCCATAACCACGATAATGTTTAAGACTAATACTCCCACTCCCGCCAATCCTGCAAGGAAATCCGCTACGCCAGCCAGAAAAAGCCTTGCAATTCCTGAATCTCTCGTCTGTTCAGGCATGAATAAGTCCTTAGCCAAGAATATGATTCTTTTCATTGTTAAAACCCTTTCGCGATTTCCTCACGACAGGCAGTATGCCTGTTGTGAGGAAATCGAAATGTGTCCACAGCAGTGCCCTTTCTCAGCGGCCTCCGGCTTCTCGCGCTTTCACTATGGCATCCACCAACGTGGTCGCCTGTAAGCCCTTCGCATCCATAGCCTCAGACCACTGTTTTAAAGTCGGTAACAGATAGTCATCTCTCAGACGTTTTTTCTCAGCAGCTGACCAATCAATGTATTTAACACCAACCGCCTGCATCTTTCCCGCAGCTTCGTTTTCTGCTGTGTCATATGCAGTGCCAGCGGAGTCCTGCAACCATTTACGGCTTGCCTTGTCGATGATGGTTTTCAGTTCTTTAGGCAATCCATCATAGTATGATTTGGATATAGCATAAAAAGCATCGCCCCCACCTAGCCCACCGACCTGGCTATAATACCCGGGCTTACCTAGCTCGTGCAGTTTGTAAGTGACTACAGTTGCTGCATTATGGGCAACACCATCAGCCAGTTTCTTCTGAAGATTATCGTACATCTCCATAAGAGTGCCAGCTCTCAAATCCACCTTAAGCTTGCTTAGGACCTTATTCTGCTGTGGTGACCATGACATTAGGTCTATGCCGCTAAAATCTTCAACTTTATTAATAGGTGTATGCAGATGATAGACACCATAGGCAGTTGGAATATACCAACCAAGCACGTGCAAGTCATGTTGCGCCCACTCTTTTTCGAAATATTTAGGCAATAACTCACGATACATGTCATTATTGAATTTAGCGCTTGCCGTACAAGCCCCAGGCAAATACCACACCTCGTGAAGTGGAAAGAGCCCCGGCTGCCAAACAGTAGCGAAATTAACTGCCTGTACTATTCGGCTTCTAATCGACTGAAGCTCTCCACCAACCTTTACCAGTATTTGGTTTGGATAAAACTCAATGAGGAGCTTGCCTTTTGACTCCCTCTCCACCTCCTCCTTGAATGGGGTCATCGCCTTTGGAAAATACCAGGGATGCGATTCGGGAGCCGGGGTTGCAAATTTAATTGTATATGTTTTAGATTGCCCTAAGACTCTTCCTGGTAGGTTGAGAGAACCCGCCGATAAAGCGGCGGCTCCCATATATTTTATAAACTTTCTTCTCGAGACATGCTTTACCATTCTTTTTACCTCCTTCCTTTCTGATGGATGATGATCGAACCCATCTAAGTTAAGTTACCAAACTTTCACTTCACCTCCTTCTTATAGGAAGTGTCCAGTGTGACCACCCCCTCCCAACAGAACGGCTCTTACCGGCCAGGTAAGTCGCTCTTCGATCAGCAGTTGAATTGGCATTTTAAGAGCTCAGTTCGTGTAATCGTTCAGAAAGATCAGCCTTGGCGTTTGGCCCATCCAAGATTCAACGTGAAGAGAACCTCTTTTCGTTGCACTGATTGCCAGCGATCCATCTTGATCCATGTCTTTCTGGCTTCCGCTGATTTGTATCCCGCCCGTTTCATGACCCGTTGAAATTTGACAGGGTTCTTCCACTTCTTCAGTTGGATTGAGCGAAATCGACTTCGAACCTAAATCCTCCAGATGACGAAATGTCTGGCGGAATTCCTGGATGCGAAAATTAGCCACCCACCCGGCCAAATAATATTCCATTAAAGATGACATCAAGAATGCCTTCCCGCATTTCCTCTAAAGTAACTTTTCCTTTTAAATCCCAACGCTTTATAACCCAACCATCTATGAGCATCTTGATCATATTAGCCATCATTCTAATGTTGGTAACTTTAAAATACCCTTTTTTTATTCCATCTCTAATCACCTTTTCATATTGTTCAACATGTTTCCTCTCATTCATAAGTAGGGAATGAAGTGTTTTCTTACCCATCGCATGAGACTCTTGGTAAATGATAAGGATTAAGTCTTGATATCTATTCATTGCATCTAATTCTGAATTAATTAATCTTTTCAGTTGTTCAACAGGGTCAAGGTTCTCCAGCTTTTCTTTGGATATAGTTTCAATAACTGCTTTTGTTGCTTTTTCCTGAATAATGTATAAAATATCCTCCTTCGTATTTAAATAATCGTATAAATTACCTAATGTTATACCAGACTCTTTGCTAATTTCTCTTAAGGTTGTGGAATGATACCCTTTTTTTGAAAATAATTTAATTGCCGCTTCAAAAATTTGTTGATGTCTTTGTTTAACTAATGATTTATTTTTTATATTTGTATGAATGTTTATAACATACTTATTTCTCATTGGAATTTTTTAAAATGCATAAAAACGGACGTTCGTTTTTAATCTGATGGCTTACTATATCAAAGAAGGTTTTCTTTGTCAAGCCTTTTTTTCAGACCCCTGCAATTCAGACACTGGAGAGGGCGGGGGGTGAGGGGAATATCAAGCATGGTAAGAATGAGCGATTCTGACTGACCCCAGGTTCACATAAACTTCATGGAGGATATGGTCTGATGAAGGAGTATGCCGTCGAGCGCCATTACCGGAACCAGAAACTCCTCGACATAGGCGAAGGGACTTCCGAGGTCCAGCGGATCGTCATCGCAAGGCACATCGGCGTCCCCGGAAGAGCCTTGTAGAAATTGCCGAATGCGGATTGCCGATTGCTGACCTACCGTCGGGCTATTTGATCCAGGAAGCGGGCACTAAAATTAAGTCAGGGAAAAGAACACAAATCACTACACCGATGATCTGTAAAATTAAAAAAGGCACAATGCTCTGGTAAATACCACCGGTCGAAAGTTCTTTCGCGGCAATCCCTTTCATGTAAAAAAGGGCATAACCGAAGGGAGGGGTCAGGAAGGAAGTCTGCAAATTGACGGCAAGAATGACAACAAACCAGAGCGGATCAAAACCGAGTTCTATCGCGATGGGTAAAAAAATTGGAAAAGTGATGTAAACAATACCGATCCAGTCTATTAAAGACCCCAAGAACAAAACGATCAGATTCATTAAGAAAAAAGTTCCCCACTTACCCAAACCCAACCCAAGGATGAAGGACGTCAACGCCTTGCCGCCACCCATCCCCATGAAGACTCCGGTAAAACAGGTTGCCCCAACGAGGACAATCATCACCATGGAAACGGTTTTTGCCGTAGAAAGAGTCGTGTCCTTTAACATCTTCAGATTGAAGCGCCGGTAACCCATGGTCATCAACAGGGCAAGGAACGCTCCTACTCCAGCCGCCTCAGTGGCTGTAGCAAATCCGCTGAAGATGGCGCCGAGCACGCCAATAATAAGAAGGACCGGAGGAACAAGGGAAATGGAGGCCATCTTAAGTCGCTTCTTTACCGGTACCTGTCTGCTCTCCTCTAAGGACAAGGGTGGACCTAATTCTGGTCGCAAACCACACCGCGTGGCGATGTAAATTAAATATAACGCAGAAAGCACTAACCCTGGAACGACACTCCCGACATAGAGCTTGCCCACAGACAACCCGGATTGGTCTCCCATAACGATGAGCATGATACTGGGGGGAATGAGAATGCCAAGGGTCCCCCCTGCCATGATCGTTCCGGCCGTCAATTTTTTATCATAACCATACTTGATCATCATGGGCAGAGCCAAAAGTCCCATGCTCACCACCGAGGCTCCGATCACACCTGTGCAGGCGGCAAACACGGTGCAGACAACCACAACTGCCATGGCCAATCCCCCCCTCAGACGACCCAATAAATAGCGAAGCGATTCAAAGAGGTCGTCCGCAACGCCTGAGTACATCAACAGGTTGG
>VGSF01000144.1 GCA_016875165.1 Deltaproteobacteria bacterium | reverse complement strand
GCATGGCTTGTGCGAAGATTGTACGACCTCGATTCATTGGCCACCTCCTTTTTTAGGGGAGTATAGCCTTTTTCAAAATTCAAATCGTTCCCGTACAAAATATTGCAATTATCCAATGAAGTCATAGCGTTTTATGTTATGTTAAAATTTTTATTTGGACAGTAGTGATTCTCCATCTCTATTTTTCGAAGAGCATTGGCAATGGCTGAGGTGCAAACCCCCACAAGACGCGCGATCTCGGCCATCGGAATTCCGTATTCCCGGCTTAATTGCCAAGCCACCTTCGCACGCACGCTGGAAACTCTCCGAGCCTGACCGCCCAAACGTAACTCCTTCTCATCATCACATGGCGGAGAATCCCGGGAGTTTCCGATCTTGCTTGCCGTTGCCGTAGATCCTCTTACCAGAAAACCCATTCTTTTTAAAGTTATATTTTTAAACTACGTCCCATAATCCCTAAAGTCCGGGGTGATTGATATTATCATCGGAGAGCCTATCGAGACCTCCCCCTATACCGAAGAGGATCGGGACCGGATCCTGGATAGGGTAAGATCTATCATTTCCCATAACCTGCGGCATTATGAAGTCTCCGGTTGAGGGAAAAGGGTTTACTCCCCGTCAGCGGAACGATTAAATATCTTGTTCCATTTCAGCAAGGCGGGTTTTAGCCATCGATTGCTGTTTCCTTTTTTGGGCAAGCCACCGGCGGGAACCCTGCAGGGAGCGCGTCAGGCTTGTGATATTTCTTCCCAGAGCCTCAAAGGAAGTCCCGCCAATGGCCTTCCTCCGCGACACTATGAACTTCGGATCCTGGGCCATGGCCATAAATCCTTGCTCCACCTTCAGGCTGAGACCTTCCTCCTGCAACGACCGCTCTAAGGCGGATGAAGATATTTGCTCGCCCCCTTCAGCTTCGGAATATTTTACGGCATTTTCCACTGTCACTTTGGCCTGACGAAAAGGCAATCCCCACTCTTGCACCAGTCTTTCCACAAAGTCCGGCGCGGTGATAAATCCCTTCTGGCAGAGGACAGTCATTTTATCCTTATTGATACGCAAGGAACCAATGATCTCGGCCATAATTTTGGGGACAGGAAGGCATTCATCTACCAGGTCCATAATCCAATATTTGGTCCACTGGGTATCGCGATTGTAGCCCAGAAAGAGGGACCGGCCGATAGACAGCAGGCTGGCCAACAGGCCTTGCGCGCTTGCCGCTTTGGCCTTGATTATCTCCAGAGGGTCTGGGTTGCGCTTCTGCGGCATCATCGAGCTACCCGTGCAGTAAGCGTCATCCAGTTTGAACACGCCAAACTCCCCTGTGCTGAAAAGGATCAAGGTCTGCGCCAGGGAACTTAAATGATTCATCATAGCGGCAATAGCAAACCCCATTTCCGCTTCTGGTTCCCAACGGTTCTGAATGGGGTCCAGAGAATTGGGGCAGGGCTTGTCAAACCCCAGCAGCCTGGAGGTGAAATTACGGTCGATGGCGAAACTCGTGCTGTACCCGGTCATGGAACCGAGAGGGTTTTGATTGAAACGTTCATGCCACTCTTGGAAACGCTGCTTATCCCTATTCAATGATTCGGCGAAAGAGAGCCATACATGGCCTAAGGTGGTTATTTGAGCGGGTTGATGGTGAGTATAACCGGGGAAAATAGTGCTTCGCTCCTTTTGAGCATGATCGAGGAGGGCTTTTATAAAAGAAGTAAGTTCGGAGAAAAAGTTTAGAGCGCAGTCCCTAAGGTAAAGGCGCATGTCCAGGGCGATCTGGTCGTTGCGGCTGCGGGCCGTATGGAGACACCCGCCGATTTCCAATCCATATTTAGCAATAAGCCAGCTTTCTATATTGCTGTGCACATCTTCCTTGGATGGATCGAGCCGGAATTCACCTCTTTGCCAGATTTTTTCAAGAGTCCGAAGACCTTGAATAAGAGCCCGCGCTTCCTTCTTCGGCAAAATCTTTTGTTTGGCCAGCATGAGAACGTGGGTCCGGCTTCCTAAAATGTCGTAAGGAACCAACCGCTCGTCTGCGGGTAAGGTTCCCCGAACATCCTTTCCGGAGGTAAATATCTCAGCGAGAGCTGCTGGCGCTTTTGCTAACCTTTTGCCCCAGAGTTTTTCAGTTTTCATAAAACTATCTTATTGGGGACGCAGATTTTCGCAAATATTCCGGAATTAAAAGTGATGGATTCGTAAAAAGTCCTTTTTGTCCCATTTTCGTCATTCCCGCGAAAGCGGGAATCCAGTTATTTCAAGCAGTTCTGGACTCCTGCTTTCGCAGGAGTGGCGGCTTTTCCGACTTTTTACGAGATCATCAAGAGTGAAATCGTTGAAACCGCTGTATGCCGGAAACTTCCAAACGTGGTAAAAATAGCTTAGGGGAGAGCGAATGTCAATAAAATACTATGCCTCGCCCTCCTTCACTTTTGAATAAATTAATGAATTAACAGTGGAGCTTCTTGCAAAAGTCCGTAATTTACCCTTCGACAGGCTCAGGGTGAACGGGCTTAGGTTGAAATTATTTAGTTTTTCCGTTCGTGGTGAGCTTGTCGAACCACAAAAAAATACTTTTGCAAGAGGCTCAGTGATGATCTCGTAAAAAGTCGTCACTCCGGTGAAAACCGGAGTCCAGGGTATTTATAAGCATTTGAATCCCGCTCTGAGCGGGACTGGATTCCGGCTGGAGTTTATCCCGATGAAAATCGGGGCCGGAATGACGGAAAAGGGCATTTTCAGACTTCTACGAGTTCATCAACAGTGATAGACGAAGCCAGGACGGGAGGGGGATGAAAGAGGGAGCACCGGCGGGAACAAGACTTAACCATAGCCCGTGCTTTTCTTCCGCAAAGAAAAGGCGGGATCGAAGGAAGGCAGGGCATCTTCGGCGGAAGCCCCGCCCTTACCCATGAAAGAAATACTGCCTTGTGCTCCCGAGAGATTCCCCCTCCCATCCGGGCCGGGTCCTAACAATCATTCTGAAATCATGAACGAAAATCAAAAGTGAAGGCAGGCAAGGTTTTGCCTTTTGTTGACAACCTCCGCTATTGCGTTAAAATAATAAAAAAATAAATCACCCGTGATACACTAAACCATCAGCACATAACCAAGAGGAAAGAGTCAGAAGCAATTCGCTGGGAGGGATTCAGAAATGATACCACGCGTATTAACTGTAGCCGGGTCAGATTCCGGTGGCGGGGCCGGAATCCAGGCCGACTTAAAAACCATCGCAGTACTGGGCGGGTTTGGGATGAGCGCGGTGACTGCCGTAACAGCTCAGAATACCTGCGGGGTGGCGGGTATTCATGAGATCCCCTCTGATTTCGTTGCCCGGCAGATGGAGGCGGTAATCTCGGACATCGGAGTGGATGCCCTGAAGACAGGAATGCTCGTCAACCCGGCTATTATCCGGGCCGTCTGCCAGAAAATCCGGAAGCATCGCCTTGCCAAAGTAGTAGTGGATCCGGTGATGACGGCCAAGGACGGAACCAGCCTCCTTTCACCGGAAGGGGAAGAGGTTCTGCGCCGGGAACTCCTTCCGCTGGCTCAGGTGATTGTGCCCAACCTTTCAGAATGCGAAGCCATGACCGGGAAAAAAGTTAAGGGATTAAAAGGAATGCGGGAGGCCGCCGTCCAAATTCATGGCCTGGGAGCGAAGAACGTGCTGGTCAAGGGTGGGCATCTTTCCGGTGATCCGGTGGATGTTTTTTTCGACGGGCGGAAATTTTATGATCTTGAGGGCATACGTATTTCCACCCCCCATACTCACGGGACAGGATGTACGACCTCCGCGGCCATTGCCGTGGAATTGGCCAAAGGAAGCTCAGTCCGGGAAGCGGTGGAAAAAGCCAAAGCATTCATCACTCGCGCTATCCAGTTTGCCATTCCTCTGGGACACGGGCAAGGGCCGGTAAATCCCTTTGCCCTGGCTGCGCTGGAAAGCGAGCGTTACAGGGTGATCCAGAAACTTAATAAGGCTTTTAAGACCCTAAAGGAGAAAAAATTGGGATATCTATTTCCGGAAGTTCAGTCAAACCTGGGCTACGCCCTTCCCCACTCCCACAGTCCGGAAGACGTTGCCGCCTTTCCCGGGAGGTTCGTGCGCCTGGGAAAAGAGATCGTCAAGGTCGCTGACCCGGAATTCGGAGCTTCCCAGCACATTGCTAAAATTATTCTTACGACGATGATGTACGACGCGAATATGCGCTCGGCCATGAATCTGCGCTTCGCCGAGGAAATTTTAGGGCGGGCGAGGAAGGACGGCTTTTCGATTGGCCATTTCGACCGTAAGGATGAACCTGGGTGGGTGAAGCGGCGGGAAGGCTCTTCCCTTTCCTGGGGGGTTCAAAAAGTTTTGCAGAAAAATAAATACATCCCCGATATCATCTTCGACCGGGGAGGTATGGGGAAGGAACCCATGATCCGGGTCCTGGGGCGTGATCCTGAAGAAGTCGTGGCCAAGGTTATCCGTCTTTCTTGAACCATGTCCATAAGGCGCTTCCCCGATTCGTTTCCCCCTTTCCTGTCAAACCAAATCTCTGATTTCGTATCAGTTTAACGGTTTGAAAAAATGGTTTGACCGCATTTGTTGAGGCCCCCGGGCCATGGATTCCCTCGGTTCCTACGCCCCACCTTTTTTCAAATAGCTAAAGTGTCACCTGATTTCATGCTAACGAAAATTAAAGGGTTGGATTCCGGCGAATCTTTGTATTATCATAGTATGCAGATGGTCATGAGGGAGGAGCTGTGATTGCTTATCTAAGAGAAATCCTGGCGAGCATGCGCTGGCAGGATGCGGTGG
The DNA here is from genome assembly GCA_016875165.1 of Deltaproteobacteria bacterium. Taxonomy (GTDB): domain Bacteria; phylum Desulfobacterota; class SM23-61; order SM23-61; family SM23-61; genus JAHJQK01. The sequence goes on along the minus strand of VGSF01000144.1, from coordinate 3,899 downwards.
ACATCCTGCTGATCACCTTTATCCTCTACCGCTTGTATGTCTGGCTCCAGGGGACCCGGGCTTTGCGTATCCTGATCGCCCTCGCTGCCTTAGGCCTTCTTTACCTCCTGACCCGCTGGTCAGGTCTTTTCATGACCACCTGGATATTACAATACCTATGGGCCGTCATTCTGGTGATAATGGTTGTCGTCTTCCAATCGGAGATTCGCCAGGTGTTGGAACGGATGAGCCCGCTGCGTTTTTTCCTGGGGCAGCCCGAAAACCTGGATCGATCGGTCCTGGATGATGTAGTGCGGACTGTCTTCGAATTAGCGAAAAATCGGGTCGGAGCTCTGCTCGTCTTCCAGCGGCGGGACGTTCTGGAAGATCATATAAAGGGAGGCATTCCCCTCGATGGCCGGATAAGCTATGAAGTCCTTTCGAGTATTTTCCTTCCTAGCTCACCAGCCCACGACGGCGCCGTAATCCTTCATGGCGGAAGGATAGTTTCTGCCGGGTGTTATCTTCCCCTTTCCGACAACCCGGTTTTACCGCAGGATTATGGAAGCCGGCACAGGGCCGGGATCGGCATTACTGAAAAAAGCGATGCCGTTACCTTGATTGTTTCCGAAGAAAGAGGGGATGTCTCATTAGTAGTGAAGGGTGGAATCACCCGTATGGCTAACCCCGATTCTCTCAAAGGTCAGTTGGCTACAATGCTTATCCAGCCAGAGAGTAAGAAAGGGCGGTGGCCATTTGCCTTGACTTCTAACCTGGCGCCCAAGGTAATTTCCTTTATCCTGGTGTTTATAATCTGGGGATTCATCGTCGGGAAACAGCGGGCGGAAATGTGGTTAACGGTTCCTCTGGAATATTACAATATGCCGGCAAGCATGGAAATTACCGGGGAACTGGTCAATAAGGTAGAGGTAGGCATCCGGGGACTCCCGGGGGTGATCTCCGGGATCACCCAGGAGCAGATCCGGGCCCATGTTGATCTATCCAAATCTTCACACGGGACAAGTTACCTCCGCCTCAGCCCCGAAAATATTCGCCTTCCGCTGGGGGCGGAAATCACCAAGATCAACCCATCCTCGATACGCATCCGCTTAGAGGAAGTGAAAACTCATTCCATCCCGGTCAAGGTCCACTTTACCGGAAAGCTGCCCAACTCCCTACGCCTAAAAACGACCCTGGTGGAGCCTCCTTTCCTCGTGCTCCAGGGCCCTGAAAGCCTCTTGAAAAACGTCCGGGAAATTCTCACCGAACCCGTGGACCTGTCCAGCGTGAAAGAAAATATGAAGATACCGGTGGGAGTGGATGTCAATTTTCCGCAAATCCGCCTGGTCCCCAACCAGCCTTCCAAGGTTTCGGTGGAGATCAAGGTCGAAAAAACCTCCTGATTTTTTAGAGGGGTGATGCAGGACATTTACGAAGAGATGATCGCGGCCTGTCAAACCATTGCCGCCGCCTTCCCGCCTCCCCGCTTTTATGCCTGCTGCGAGAGGTGGATTAGCCTTTCCCGCGCCTTTTTTTTCGAAGACGAACAGGTAGGAAGATGCCGTGAGTTTGTCCTCCATGAACTTCAGGACAACTTCGGGCATGGAATGGAGCACGCTGAGAAAGTGGCTATAGAAGCCGGGGCTTTGGCCGGCATCGAAGGAAAGAGGCTCGCGCTTAGAGACGGGGCCATACGCGAAGCAAGGCTCCTGGCCCAGATGGCCGGCCTTCTGCACGACCTCCGCCGGGGTGAGAAAGATCATGCCCAAACCAGCGCTTCGGCGGCCGGGAAAATACTCAAGGGGTTTCCCTCCCTTTCCCCGGAGCAGGAAAGATATATCATGGAAGCTATTGCCAACCACGAAGCCTTTGTGGAGCCCAAAGAGGCCGGCTCCCCCGTTGGGAAGATAGTCAGCGATGTCCTCTACGATGCCGATAAGTTCCGCTGGGGTCCGGATAATTTTACCTTCACCCTCTGGCAAATGCTCCGTTTTGCAAAGGCGCCCATCGTCCGTCTCATCCGCAGGTTTCCCAAAGGAATGAAGGATATCGCCCGGATTAAAGACACCTTCCGTTCCGATACGGGAAAGACCTACGGACCAGAGTTTATAGACCTGGGCCTGCAAATGGGAGAGAAAATCCACCAGTTTTTGCTGGAGCGGTTTGCCGCAGAACTCAGAGCGGAAGAGAGGGATGGGGAGTTTGGGAGGTAGAGAGATGGGGGGATAGGGAGAGAAGGACGTTTCTCCCCACCTCCCTATCTCCCTACCTCCTCATCATCTTTTTCCAAAAGGGATGCCCTTTTGATGGCTTCCGGCCCAAATTTATCCCGGATTCGGTCCACGGCTTCGGTGGAGCGGGCGACCTTTTTCCTGCCGGAATCGAAAAGAGGAAGCTGCTCAAGATCATCCCGCCGGCTAAGGTTGGAAACGCCAACGCCCAGGAGCCTGGCCCCTTTTTTTAGAGCCTCAGTCCTATCCAGAAGGTTTAAAACTGTCTGGTATATTTCGATTCCCTGGTCGGTTGAAAAAGACAGGGTGGCGCTCCGGGTTATTAGATTAAAGTCCGGATAACGGACCTTAAGGTGCACCGTATGTCCTTTCAGCCTTTGCTTGCGGAGCTCCCAGCCCACTCGCTCGGCTTGATCGAGGAGAACTTTTTTTATTGTTTCCAGGTCGTGAAGGTCAGGCGTAAATGTTTCTTCCTGGCTGATGGACTTGGTTTCCGAACTTAAGATAACGGGCCGATCATCTTCTCCCCGGGAGAGGGCAATCAGGTCCAGGCCAAATTTTCCTAATCTTTTCTCGATGGCCTGAGGTGGGTAGCCGGCCAGTTGCCCGGCCGTAAGAATTCCCATTGCTTTTAAAACTTCCTCTGTGGCCTTGCCGACGCCCCAAAGTTTGGCTATGGGTAGGTCCTGGAGGAAATCCTGCACTTCTTCGGGTTGAATTTCCACCAGCCCGTCGGGTTTTTTAAGGTCGGAGGCGATCTTGGCCAGAAACTTGTTCGGGGCAATTCCGGCAGAGGCGGTGAGCCCGGTGGCTTCGTAAATCCTGCGCTTAATTTCCCTGGCGATCTTTATCGGCGGCCCGAAAAGTTTTTCACTGCCGGTTACGTCCAGGAAGGACTCATCCAGGGAGAGGGGCTCAATCAAAGGAGTATATTCTTTCAGGATGGCCAGGATCTGCTCGGAAATTTCCCGGTAGCGGCGCATGCGCACCGGCAAGAAGATTCCCTGAGGGCAGAGCCTTCTGGCCTGGGAAGTGGGCATGGCCGAATGCACACCAAAGACACGGGCTTCATAGGAGGCAGCGGATACGACCCCTCTTTTTTCAGCGTCTCCGCCCACGATAACAGGCAATCCTTTAAGGGCAGGGTTGTCCCGTTGCTCCACCGAGGCATAGAAAGCATCCATGTCAATGTGAATGATCTTGCGGTTCAAGCTAATTTTTCATCCACTTACTTTTGATGCATTCGTAAAAAATCTGAAAGTGCGCCTTTCTGTCATTCCGGCGAAAGCCGGAATCCAGTCCTTTCAAATGGTTATAAGTTCTCTGGACTCCGGTTTTCACCGGAGTGACGAGTTTTTACTAGGTCATCACCTTTGACTTTTTACCTTTTTAAGCGATGCGCAGAATCTTCATCAGGTTGGTCGTTCCCTTCTTGTAAATAGGAGCGCCCATCAGGAGAACAATCGTATCCCGGCGTTTGACCAGCTTCTCTTTTAGAAGAGTTTTTTCCACCTCATCTATGAGACGATCCGTACTTTCAATGGGCCGCATAATTTTAGGAAACACTCCCCAGTCACTACTGTCCAAATAAAAATTTTAACATAACATAAAACGCTATGACTTCATTGGATAATTGCAATATTTTGTACGGGAACGATTTGAATTTTGAAAAAGGCTATACTCCCCTAA
>VGSF01000143.1 GCA_016875165.1 Deltaproteobacteria bacterium | reverse complement strand
CACCCCCACCCTAACCCTCCCCCATCCAGGGGGAGGGAATTTTGGATCCCCCAGTATCTCCCCTCCCCTGGCGGGAGGGGGTTGGGGGGAGGGGGATAAAAAAGCAAATTCCTATACAATCAAGTTACTATGGAGTCCATAATTGAGAAGACATATTACTCAGAAAATCTCCCCTAACCCCTCTTTGCCAAAGAGGGGAATTCCTCCCTTTTGTAAAGGGAGGGAAGGAGGGATTTAGTCTCAAGTGTCTATACAATTATGGACTGATTAATAAGTGACTAAAGTGCCTAAAGTGATCCGCCACAGGCGGACTAAAGTTGAAAAAAGGCAATTCCTATACAGTTAAATTAATGACCAACGAGAAACCCCAGTTTTTCGCTTCTCCCTCGCTCCCTTTCGCATAGAGGAATGGGGTGCTTTGAAAAAAAAGAAAGGCGATAGAAAGCATAAGAATTATCCTGTAGGCAAGAAAAAGAAGGTTAAAAATTAAACCTCCACGGAAAAAAATGGAGGCTTAACGGACAAAATTAGTGGTGAGAATTTTTGAGAAAGAAGTATAGCCAATTGAAAAAGGTTTGTCAATATCTATTTGAAAATCCTTCATGATAAAATAATAAATAAATACCAATAGTTACCACCACCCCTTTAAAGTTGTGATTTTTCAAAAAAATTAAGCTTGGATTATTTTACTGCCTTCCTCCAAAGCCTTAAGATTTGTTTCCAGCCTTTTGTCGTTGAAATTCTTGGAGAGGGTATGGCGAAACTCTTCGATGCGTAGAGGAAGGAGTTTTAGTTCGAGGAGAGCTCCGATCATGATCATGTTCCCAAGAATAGCTGAGCCCATTTCCATGGCCCGGTCGGTGGCCGGGACATAATACACTTTCCGGGAAAGAGTCTCGAGGGATTTTTTAATCTCGGCTAATTCCGGATATTCTTCGTTACCCGCAATTACATCCACCGGATAGATGGGACGGGTATTAACAATGGCCACTGTCTCGGGGTTCCCGTAGTGAGTAAGAACCCGCAGGGCTTCCACGGGCTCCAAAGCCGCTATTACATCGGCTTTCCCCCTGGGAATCAAGGGGCTTAGCTGCTTTTTTAGGGAAATGCGGATGTGGCTCATAACCGAACCTCCCCTTTGAGAGGCGCCGTAGGTTTCACCGATGGTTGTAAAATATCCCTTGTGGACAAAGGCCTGGCCGATCAATTGCGAAGAAAGAACATTTCCCTGCCCACCCACTCCGGTGATGATGAGATTGTAGGAATCTTTTTGCGGGTTCACTTACCTTATCTCCTTCTGTCAATTTAGCTGTTTGAAAAAATGTCGTGACCACCTTTGTTGAGGCCTGGTGGCCAGGGCGGAACGTGCTGGAAGCATCGGCCGGGTTCCGGCTGAGTTACGAAGACCCCATCGTGTTTCCGCAGAAGGAGGCGGGGGGTTTCTTCCCCGCCCCATCCGCGGAGAAATTAGCGCCTTATGATTCCAAGCGGTCCGTCGTGGCCACCGGGCCATCCATGGGCCGGGCCTTTACGCTTCCCCTCTTTTCAAAGGGCTAAACTGTTACATCTCCTCTTTTATGATGGCCTTTTCAGGACAAATTTCCACGCACACGCCGCAACCAACGCAGATAACCTCGTCAATTCTGGCTTTGGCTGATTTTTTATCCCACATCAGGCCCGGGCATTTAAAAACCCGGGTGCACAACCGATCGCAACCGCAATCATCGCCAATGCAAATTTCCGGATTCACCCTGACCTTGTAGGGAGGTTTTTCTTCTTTCCCCTTGAGCATCTGACATTTGCGGCGCATGATGACCACTTTAGCGCCTACCGGGTCTTCGAGGGCCTGCAACATTTTTTGTTTGGTTCCATCCAGATCGAAGGGGTCCGTAACCAAGACCTTGGCCCCAAAGGAACGGCAGACCGCTTCGATTTCCACGGGGGCAACCTCTTCCCCCATGGCATTCCTGCCTACTCCCGGATGGGGCTGGAATCCGGTCATGGCCGTGGCGCTGTTATCGAGAATGACCATCACTATGCTTGACTTATTGTAACAGGCGTTGACCAGAGCCGGCATGGCCGCATGGAAAAAAGTTGAATCCCCGCACATGGCCACCACGGGCTGGGCGAAACCGAAGTCGGCAAGTTTCCCAAATCCGCTGGCCAGGCCTGTTCCCGTGCCCATCGCTCCGCCCGTTTTTAAAAGATAATAACCCGCCGGTCCCCGCCCCAGGGCATAACAGCCAATGTCGTATGTGGCAAAACCCTGCCGGTTGTCCAATTGCAGGGCGTTCTTGATGGACCAGTAAGAAGCCCGGTGGGAGCAGCCCGGACAAAACCCCAGAGCCCGGCTGGGAAGCATCTTCGCCGCCACTTCGGCCGCCTGAGCTTCGTACTCCGGGCTTCGGGCTTGATACCGCATATTGAAAATCTTCCTTAAGGCATCGATAACCCGATCCGCATTCATCTCGCCAAAAAAAGGAATATGCTGGGATCTTTTGCCGAAAAAAGTCTTGGGGCCGATTTGCCCGGAGAAATCGGCTGCCAGCTCTTTGACGTTACCTTCCAAAAAAGAATCCACTTCTTCAATGAATAAAACTTTTTCAGTTTTGGCCAGCTTTTCGATAATGATCTTCGTCGGCAGAGGCCAGGTGGTCCCGATCTTGAAAATTCCTACCGCGTCTTCCAATCCGAGCAATTCCAGGGCTTCCTGGCTGTACAACCATCCACTCCCGCAGGTAATGATGAGAACATCGGGGCGCTCCGGACCTATATATTGGTTGAAGGGAGAGGCCGCAAAAATTTCCTCGAGACGGATCAGGTTGCGGTGGAGCTGGTCGTGTTTTTGGAAAATCGGATTTGTATTTCTCTGCCGGCTTTTATCAAACCAGGCCTTGCGCCCGTCAGAGGGAGGCAGCGGCCCCAGGGTTACGTTTCCCCGGGCGTGAGAAGTTCGGGTGACCCCTCTCATCAGGCAAACAATGCCCATTTCTTCGGATAGGGCAAAGGCCCATTTGGTCATCTCTTTGGCTTCCTGAAAGGTAGATGGCTCAAGAAGAGGAAGGTCGGCCAATTTGGCAAAGGGCCTGGAATCCTGTTCGTTGCTGCTCGAATGGGCCGAAGGATCGTCGCAGGTCACCAGAAGAAGGCCTGCTTCAATGCCGATAAGGTTCAGGCTCAGCAAATAATCGGAGGCGACATTCAATCCGTTCTGTTTCATCGCGCAAATCGACCGCAATCCCGAAAAGGATGCGGCGGAAGCAACCTCCAAAGCGACCTTTTCGTTAGTCGACCATTCCACGTAAAGTCCCATGGATTTGGCTACGGAGGCCAGATTTTCGATAATGTCGGTGGAAGGGGTCCCGGGATAAGCGGTGCACACCTTGACCCCGGCTTCCAAAGCCCCTCTGGCAATGGCTTCGTTGCCCATGAGCAAAAGTTCTTTTCCGGGCGCATTTAGATCGATGGTGGACATGATCAACTACCTCTTATATGGAATGATGGAATCATGGGTAGAAATAAATATAAATTTTTTATCCAATATTCCAATATTGATGATCTCGTAAAAAGTCGCAATTCCATAGAAATCGTCATTCCGGCGAAAGCCGGAATCCAGTTAAATCAAGCAGTTCTGGGCTCCCGCCTCCGCGGGAGCGACGGCTTTTCTGACTTTTTACGAGTTCATCAATATTCGTATCAGTTTAAATTTTTGAAAAAATGGAAAAAACGCCTCTGTTTGGCCCCCGGGACCTGGAATCCCTTGGCCCTGGTGATACACCTTTCTTCAAAGAACTAAAGTGTTACCAATATTCCATTATTCCGATTACCCCATAATCTTACTGAATACAGGGTCTTGATGATCCAAATATAAGAGATCCTGCGAGCTGCCGCTCCGCTGAATTAGATTCAGGATTGCCGCCTTTTTTTTATTCACGGAGGCTTTTTGCAATTTTTCCCGGTTGCCTTCCGGCATATCGCGGAATTCCAGAAGGCCGCGCGATCGGGCAAGATCCAAAAGCTCCTGGCCCATGCGGGTTCTGACAATAACCTGATTCCAGCCCCGGGCCGCCTCCCAGCCCTCTGGCAAGCGCGCCGACCCCACCGATACATCGCTGAATTCGGCTGTCATATCGTAGCAGTATTGGCAGGCTTTTCTTACGGCCGGCAGAACCTCATCCAGGGAAATCTCGCTGATTCCGTTTAAGGTGTGGACTTCCAGAGAATGGTGTTTGCTGGGAGGAATGTCCAGGCCGATGATTGAATTTTCCCCCGTCTTTCCCTTAAGCAAACTTTTCAATTCCCGCCAGGAAAGAGCCCACCCACAGAAGAGGCCTATCACCAGGTGCAATTTATCGATGTTGCCGTCTTTTTTGGGGAAGGGTTTTAGGCGCATCTTGGCCAGGGCCAGGGCCTGGCAGGGAGTGGCCACCACTCCGATCTTCTCCGATCCACTTTTGGCAGCCTGGTTGAATGCCGCCACGTTGGGAGAAACCACAAATTTGCTCCTGGCCCGCTGGACGACTTGCGATGGCGTCTTGGCTACAACTCCCGTAGGCAAAAAGGTTCCCCCATCTTCGGCGATGACCGCCGCATCGATTAAGCCTTCCTGAAGGGCCAGAGAAAGCAGAGCCGTAACCGTTCCGCCATGCTGGGCGGATCGCCGCACCTTAGGATCGGCGGCGCGGGTCATATAAAATCCCTTGAAGGGTCCCAGCTCGGGAGTAAATTCATCCGGGTTAAACAGGTTTTGCCGCAGGTACTGTAAATCCGTGTAAGTCCTGGGGCAAAAGGCATAGCATCGCCCTTCTTCCCGATCACAGGCATCCATGATAATCGTGTTGTCCTGATAGGAAGCGTGATAAGGGCAAAGGTTCAGGCAAGCTCCGCAGTTTGTGCAAAGACCCGCATCCAGGACTTTCTCTCGAAGTTCTTTCTGACCTTTGATCTTTCCTCTTTCCATACGTTTTACCCTTTGGGCTGTTTTTATTTCCAGGCAGCTCTCGCTATAAAAATTAGGTATCAGGTAACACTTTAGTTCTTTGAAGAAAGGTGTGTCACCAGGGCCAAGGGATTCCAGGGCCTGGGGGCCAAGCAGAGGCGTTGCCGCCATTTTTTCAAAACTCTAAACTGATACGGTATCAGTTATTCTGACTTCTGTATTCTGTATTCTAACTCCGTTTAACCACCTTATCATATAAGGCCTGCTGCCGTTCCCTGGCCTGACGGTACCGAAGATATCTGTTTGCGTCTGGCTGATAGACGTTCCCGATAAAATCCGGGATTTTCGCAAAATCAGGAATTGCTCCCAGAGCTTCCAGGGCTAATAATGCTGCTCCCCGGCTCGAAGCCTCCTGGACGGTGGATACAGCTACCGGCCTTTCCAGCACGTCAGCCATGATCGTAAGCCAGACGGGGGAGCTGAGCAGCGCCCCACCGCTGGCCACAATTTGCGGCTCGGAAGGAAGTTCCTGGCGTAACAACCCGAACACCAGAGCAACGCGGTAGGCCACAGCCTCTAAGGAAGCCCGCAGGATATGCAGAGGAGTGGTGGCCAGCGACAGTCCATTGATCGTGCCCCGGGCATGGCCGGCCCAGCCCGGGCTGCGTTCCCCGGCCAGGAAGGGCAGAACTGTCAGGCCATGGGCGTCAGGTTCCAGAGCAGCCAGGGCCTTTTCCAATCGGGGATAATTTTTAAGGCGCAAAGCAGCCTTCATCCAGGCGAATACGCTTCCGCCCTCGCTTAAAGCTCCGCCGAGAAGCGAACGCCGGCCATCCACCCGGTAACACCACAATCCATGGGGCAGATGTTTGGGCGGCGAATTCAGGACGACGCGCAATGCGCTGGTCGTGCCCACAGTTAAGGCCACCCGCGCAGGATAAAGACAACCGCTGCCGATGTTGGCGGTTGCTCCGTCCCCGACCGCTGGAAACCAGGGGAGGTGTTGGAGCGCAGGCCAGCGGGCGGCAAATTGGGGGCGGAGGCCGCGCCGGGGGATGTTTACATCAGTGAGCGGAGAAAGTTGCTCCACCTCAATCGGGAGCTTCGAAAGAAGTATTACATCCCAGACCAGTTTGCGGCGGTTAAGCAATCCGGTCCAGGAAGCTACCGAGTAGCTCACCGCGGTTTTCCCAAACAGTTTCATCTCCAGATATTCGCCGATGGATACCCATCGGGCCACGCGCCGGAAAAGGTCAGGTTGATGGTTACTTAGCCAGCGAAAACGAGCTGGTAAATAGCTGGAGTGAAAATGGCACCCTGTCCGGTCATGCGCAGGCTCTTCATCAAAGTCGGCCTTCAGCCCGGCCACCTCTGCTTCGGCGCGGGTGTCGGCATAGGTGGTGAGCGGAGTCACTGCCCGGTTTTTTTTGTCAACCCCCAAAATGTTGTTGACAAAGGTGCAGGCAGCTACCCCGGCAATTTTACTGGCCAACCGGCCGGTCTTGGCCATCACCCCATCCAGACAGTTGAAGACAACCTCCAGCAGTTGATCGGGGTCGGCTTCGGCAGCGCCTTCAGCAGTGGCCCGGATCTCGTGTCCCCGGCGTGTTTCCATTCCTTCTACTGCCCGGCCCAGCCGATCGAAGAGGCCAACCCGCACCGAAGAGGTGCCGATGTCGATCGTTAAAATGAGCGGCTCTTCAGCCTGGGCCGGGAATACGAAAGACTCTACTGATTCCGGTTGGCGGATTTTGGTTTTTAGGTTGCGGCTGCCGGGTTTTACGCGCCGGCTTGAGGTTTGCAGGTTTTTAGCCATGTTTCCTTTAAATTAGCCACAGAGCACACAGAGATCACAAAGTTATTAAAACCATGATTAAGAAAAAGGTATCAGTCTAGAGTTTTGAAAAAAAGGCGGCAACGCCTCTGTTTAGGCCCGGGGGCCAGGCCGGAACGCGCCGGAAGCATCGGTTGGGTTTCCCCTTGTCCTTGGAGATAAAAGCCCGTTTCCTCCGGAGGAGGCGGGGGGTATCTTCTCCACCCCATCTACGGAGAAATCAGCGCCTTATGATTCCAAGCGGGCCGGCCTGGCCCCCGGGCCCTGGAATCCCTTGGCCCTGTTGACACACCTTTTTTCAAAGAGCTAAAGTGAGCTTCTTGCAAAAGTCCGTAATTTACCCTTCGACAGGCAGAGGGTGAACGGGCTTAGGTTGAAATTATTTAGTTTTTCCGTCCGTCAAATAAAGGGCGAAGATTTTTTCAGCGATGAGGCCTTTTTTTCTCCGGGAAAAGAATGTTGGAAATTTCCCTGATGCGCTTAATCCCCTTCACTTCATCAGCCTGCAAAGGAATCTCGATAAGGGACATTCTCTTACCATAGGCATCCCGGAGTTGATTTAAATACTTGCGCTGCATAGCCTGCCGCCGGCGATGAAAAGCACAGTCCGCTTCCTGGACAAGGTGGTTGATAAGGAGATGGCCGACGCTCAGGTTAAAGGCGTCAAAATCCTTAAGAATCCTTTCCGTCAAACGCACCCCCAGGGCTTCGGCGATGGTTACGATGACATAGGATGTGCGTCGCCCGTCGCGGATAAAATTCAAAATCTTCTGGGAAAGCTCTTTCCACCCTTCGATGATCTGGAGGATGCTCCGTTTGCTCTTTTTCAAGCGGACGGTGTTGGCAATTTTTTCAAAAGCCCCGTAAAGATTCATGTAGAACCTGGCTGCGGCCTCCAGGTGATTGAGGAAAAGCTGGGGGAGATGGAGGAGACGCAGGGTGTGCCCGGCCGGAGCGGTATCCCAGACGACCCGGTCGTACCGTCCGCCTTCTACCAATTCCACGATGTAATGGAGCATATACTCTTCTTCTATGCCCGGGGCCCCGCCGATGTAATCCAAGAAATCATAATCCAGGTTGGCGAAGGCCGAGAGGACTTCATGAATCTCCGGGCCAAAGCGCTCCTTCCAGCGCTGCAGGATGACTTCGGAATTGATCTCCAGGCCATAAAGATGTTCAACCCCTTTGATCTGTTTCTCCCGCGGGCCGATTTCAATTTCGAAGATGTCCGAAAGAGAAGGCGTGGGATCCGAGGAGATGAGGAGGGTTTTCTGGCCCGAACGGGCCAAATGGAAGGCTATGGCCGCAGAGCAGGTGGTTTTCCCCACCCCGCCTTTGCCGCCGATCATGAGCAGCTTGGCCAGAGAAATATCCAAATAGGGTTCAAGGATTCGAGGGTTCATGGGGTCAAGGGTTTTCGCCCGGAGCCTGGGGGACCGGCGTAGGTCTGGATAATTTCCATAAAGCGTCTGGCTTCATTCCCTTCGATTTTTAGGGACATATCTCTCCAGTGCCTTCTTCTTACGGCCACCCGGCAGAATTCCCCTGCCCGGCCGCTGATTCGGTCCGGGGCATCTTCGGGCCCCTGAGCCCAGGGCTTTCCGGAAGGAAGCGCGAGCTCGATCCGTAAAGGAGTCCCTGGCAATTCAAGTCCATTCACCTGGTAAGCATAAGGTCTGGCCATGTAGGCCAGCAAAGCAACATGCCGCAGCCTGTCCGCATCCTCCGCCTCAGCGCCTACGGCGTCAAAGCAATCAAGGCCATGGGCCCAGGTTTCCATCAGCCGGGCAGTGGCAAAGGCGCGAGCTCCCATGGGCATGGCAAACCAGGGAACCCTTTGTTTGGGGTCGCACTTGCTGAGTTCAGCCATCATGACCGAACGAACCTCCCGCCACCAGGGAAGAACCTCTGAAGCTTTCATGGATCGCCCTTTTTTCGGACCGATCTCTGTGAAACCAAACTTGACCCTGGCAGCTTCTTCGAGAGGCGATAGATCTCCCTGGAGAAGGGAAACAGCCACCTCGTCAATGTGGGCGATATGCGCGACCGAGTCCTTTAAAGTCCAGCCTTCTGCCGGAGAGGGCAGATCCCACTGAGCTTCCGTGAGCGCGCTTAAAAATCGATCCAGGGCTTCCTGTTCGGCCTTAAGGTCAGCGATGATTTCTTGCATGGATTAAACCCCGTTGCTAGGTTACGAGTTTCGGGTTCGGGTTTATCATTTTAACTTGATTGTATAGGAATTTGCTTTTTTATCCCCCTCCCCCCAACCCCCTCCCGCCAGGGGCATAAGCGCTAACTTAACGAAGGCATGGGAGAGGATGGTTTTCCATTGATTCTGTTTGCAACAATCGTTTACGTGGGGATTCCCTTAGCTTCATCGAGATTTGATACCAGTTTCGAAGGCATGA
>VGSF01000142.1 GCA_016875165.1 Deltaproteobacteria bacterium | reverse complement strand
ATTTTGGATCCCCCAGTATCTCCCCTCCCCTGGCGGGAGGGGGTTGGGGGGAGGGGGATAAAAAAGGAAATTCCTATACAATTAAATTAAAATTAGCCACAGAGGGCACAGAGATCACAGAGTTTTAAAACCATGATTAAGAAAAAGTAAATAATATGTCAAACGTCTAAAGCGATCCAGCTTAAGGCTACACTAAAGTTGAAAAAAGGAATTTCCTATGAGCTTCTTGCAAAAGTCCGTAATTTGCCCTTCGACAGGCTCAGGGTGAACGGGCTTAGGTTGAAATTATTTAGTTTTTCCGTTCGTGGTGAGCTTGTCGAACCACAAAAAAATACTTTTTCAAGAGGCTCCTATACAATAAATTTATGGTTGACTAAGTCGATTCGTCTTTGATATTATCCGATCAACCATATAAATTTTCGTTCGGATGCGGCCCGAGCAGAACATCCTACATACAAAAAAATTAGACAGGTATCTGCCTTGAACAATGGTAAGCTTTCCTTCATGCGCAGGGGAAAAAATGGGCCAGGATAAAATTGCCTGGAAGCAAATATTGACTTTGATTGCTGTGGCCATGGGACTATTTCAGCTCTATACCGCCCTATTTGGAGTCTTTACCGCCATGTGGCAGAGGAGTATTCACTTAGCCTTCGGTTTCCTGCTGGTTTTTATCACTTCAGCTTCTGGCAGAAAAAACAAAACCGCGGCGGTATGGGACGTCCTATTGTCCCTGCTGGGAATTATGACCACGATTTACATCATTAGTAATTTCGATGATATCATCACCCGATTCGGCAGCCCCTCCACGGCTGATTTAGTATGGGGGGCCATGGCTATTTTACTCGTACTGGAAATCACCCGCCGAGTCACTGGCTGGGTCCTTCCCTTGATCGGATTGGTTTTCATCCTTTATGCCTATTTGGGTCCATATATGCCTGGAGTTTTTAGGCATAGGGGATACGACCTTGAACGAATCATCCATCAATTATACCTTACCACAGAAGGGATTTACGGTATTCCCCTGGGGGTCAGCACAGATTTTGTCTATCTTTTCATCCTTTTTGGAGGGTTTTTAACCCTAACCGGAACCGGAGAGTTTTATATCGAGCTGGCTAACGCCCTGGTGGGAAAGTCCAGGGGCGGCCCCGCCAAGGTAGCCGTGATCTCCAGCGCATTTTTTGGTACTATTTCAGGCAGTGCGGTAGCTAATGTTGCCTCCACGGGCTCTTTTACCATCCCCATGATGAAGAAGACAGGCTACGACCCCAATTTTGCTGGAGCCGTGGAAGCCAGCGCATCCACCGGCGGCCAACTCATGCCCCCCATCATGGGAGCGGCGGCATTTGTCATGGCCGAATTTCTAAGAGTCCCTTATCTGGAAATTGCCAAAGCGGCCATTATCCCGGCGATCATTTATTTTGGAGTGATCTTTTCCTCGGTGCATTTGGAAGCCTTGAGGACGGGATTAAAAGGGCTCCCTCCAGATCAGATCCATGGATTCTGGAAACTGATCCGGAAGAAGGGCTATTTACTCCTTCCCCTGCTGGTCCTAATATTCCTTATGGTGGTGGTGAGGTGGGATATCATGAAGGTGGCGGTTTATTCCGTCCTGACTTGCTTAGTCATAGCCCTTTTGGATCGATCCATCCAATTCAATTTTGACAAATTTCTAAGAGCTTTTTCCACCATTACCAGGAGTGTAGTAGTGGTCATTGCCTCTTGTGCCCTGGCCGGGATCATCGTAGGGATCGTGAACTTAACCGGCGTAGGCTTGCGCTTATCCTCCATGTTGATTGCTCTGGTAGGACATAATGTTACCCTGATTCTCATCGTGATGATGGTGGTCAGCATCATCCTGGGCATGGGGCTCCCTACCACACCGGCCTACATCATCTTAGCTGTCCTGGCAGTCCCTTCGGTAGTGGAGCTGGGAATTCCCCCAGTGAGCGCCCATTTCTTTGTATTCTATTTCGGGATGCTCTCCATGGTTTCTCCCCCTGTGGCTCTGGCGGTGAGCACGGCAGTGGGGATCGCTGGATCAGAGTTCTGGAGAACCGCCAAGAATGCGGTGAAGCTAACGCTTGCGGCTTTTATCTTGCCTTATTTCTTTGTCTTTGATGCGGTTTTGTTAGGGCAGGGATCATTTTTCAAAATATTGTTTGCGGCTACCACGGCCATTATCGGAGCCTTCTTTTTATCCACTGCTACCATAGGTTGGATGTTTAGGAGGGTTTCCCTCTGGGGGAGAGGGATCATCTTTCTGAGTTCTATTTGTCTGATTCATCCATCTTATTTATGGAGTTTGCTCGGATTCTTAGGCGTGAGCATTATTGTCGCCCATCAGTGGTTCACTATACCAGCCTATCTAAGACCAAAGTTTACCCGAGTGAAAAACTCGATTCTTTCAGCGGAGTGATGTTCTCCACCCGAGAGAAGGGATCAAATAGGATTGACGCTCGATAAGAAAAATTTTTAAACCCAAAGGAGGGGATAAACATGAAAAAATTTTTTTTACTCTTTTTAGTCACGGCTTTTAGTTTATGCTCCCTGGACAGCTTTGCCCAGCAAAAAGCGCCATTTCCTGTGCCGCAAATATCCATCGGAACAGCCGGCACTGCCGGAACCTATTATATAGTGGGGGCTGGCCTCAGCAAACTGATCGAGAAAAATTTGAGTATTCGCTCCACCGCTGAAGTTACAGCAGGGGCCATTGAAAATGTAAGACTCATGGAAAGCAAAAAGGTAGAATTGGGCATGTTGACCCCTGAGGTGGCTGATCTGGCCCTGAAAGGCCTGAAGCCTTTTTCCCAAAAATATGACCTCCAGGCTATTCTGCCCCTTTATCCCAACGTCAACCAGTTTTTAGTTCTCAAAGATTCCGCCATCAACTCATTTGCAGATGTAAAAGGAAAGAAGGTCTCCGTAGGCTCTCCGGGGAGCGGGATACTGGGATCGAATCAGCTGCTCTTCGACGCTTTGGAGATTCCCTTCAGCGATTTTAAGCCCCAATACCTGTCTTTTGCGGAAAATGCCGTGGCCCTTAGAAATGCCACTATTGACGCCGCCATCGTCTTAACCGCTGCCCCCAGCCCGTTCATTATGGATATTGAATCGACGCACTCCATCAGGCTGATTCCCATCACCGATGCCGAGCTAAAAAAAATTACCGGGAAATATAGCTACTTTCTTCCCTATACCATTTCCAAAGGTAGCTATAAATCCCAAGATACCGATATTCCTACTTTGGCCGCCTGGAAATTGGTGGCTGCCAAGCGGGAGTTTCCGGAAGAAGCGGTCTACCAGATCGTCAAGACCGTCTTTGAGCACCTGGAGGAATTACAGAAGGTCCACCCCGCCGCCAAATTTATTAGACCGGACAGTATAGGAAAAGTAAAAATTCCCTACCATGCCGGGGCAATTAAATATTTTAAGGAGAAAGGATACAAATTCTAAATTTCTACTTATTTTGCCCCTAAAATGGTCCTCCTCCCGCTGCGGGAGGAGGACCGAGTACCCGCTGCGCGTTTGCCTGTTCTGGAAGTCATAGTGTCTTGTAACTGAAATTTATTTGCATGGCCGCGCTTTTGCGAGAAGGTTATCAGCCGTTTTTGTCCAGGCAAGTGTCCCGAAGGGACATGCAGGGCATCTGCCGGGAAACCGAAAGATAGGCGCTTCGCCGTGGAGCGGCCAGCGCCGTGCCCTCTGGAACATGGCGGCCTATCGTTCTTGGTGCAAAAGAAGCCCAAAGGGTTTCAACTTTGGCTTTTGCACCATGTTAGCGGACGTATGACCAATTTTCAAGCAGCTATCAAAGCTTCCTCATTTTGAATAACAATTTTAGGATTCAAATTTTTGGGCGGAACAGGCAAATCTTGTTCTTTTAATAAATTAACATGTTCAAGTATCCCCCATTTAGCTTTGTACAAACAATCCTCGATAGAGTGTCCAATTCCTGAAAAACCTGGTAAATCAGGAGAATAAAATCCAAAGAAATCAGGCTCCTTTGTTGCCTCAATTATCAAAGAATATTCTAAATCTATCATCCTAATATCACCTCCATTCCCTTAACCTTGTTGGATCGAAGTGGAATTTCTTGACATCATATTATTCAACGTAGTCAACAACGTTTTTTGCCACTTGGATGGATAAAACTCTTTGAAGAAACAAAGGATGCTGACAGACTCTGCCGATCTGGGAAGAGATTGATGTTAAGTATGATGGCGCAAAAGAGCACTTTCGAGTCCAAGGTTATTGGCTTGATTTACGTTTGAGTCAGTTGAAACGTTGTCTGTAAATCACACACCTTACTTAACCCTTTTCTTCCAGTATTTACTTCTTACCGCCCTTAGAACATGGAGTTCGTAGATCATCTTGTCCTTGGGGAATTCCTCCTTTACTTCTTTTTCAATCTTTTTTAACTTAACATTTGGCATATTCATTTTCTTAGCCAATTTCTGATAGTCAAAAAATTTCTATTTTTTCCATAAGGACCTCCTCAAAGTTCTTGGGGGGAGACGATTTCAATTTATAAAAATCCCCATCCCTCTTTTCGAGAAATGGGGCTTTCATATCTGACCATTTCTACTCCTCCAAAATTGAAAAGGAGAAAGCTGGTTCTATTAGGCTATCAGCTATTAGCCATCAGCTATCAACAGAAGGATTATTTCTATAAGGTGTTGGGGTTTTACTTCGGTGAGTCTATCATTAAGATCTTAATCCAATCAAGGAAATTTATTGGCAATTAGCAATCAGCGTTCAGCAAAAGATAATTTCCTTCACGACAGGATCGCCCTGGGCCTGGCCGAGGATGACTCTTTCAATTTGGCCTCGATCAATATGGAGAAGATATCGAGCTAATTTCCTTGCTTTCTCCAGGCCATCGGGGATGTCAACTTTATTGATGAAAGGAATTACTCTTGCCTTATGTGGATGGCTTTTGATGATTTCTGATAATAGAGCGGCGATTACTTCTTCCGTCACCTTACTTCCGATGGAAAGATTCAGGAGGCGAGCGGCAATCTCCGAACGGAAAACATATTGCTCATTTAGAGGGCGTCCCAGGACATCGACCCCCACCACCGGTATGAGCAGGCTGGTATTTTGAGGCACTACGGGCTCCCCTTCTCTGGGAGCTTTTAGGGAGCGACCGGCCGCGCCATCGGCTTCGACTACAATCGTGGAAATATCTTTAAAGGACTGGAATTCTTCGATCCACTGGGGAGGGATTCCTTGCAGTTTGCCATTGCTTAGTTTTTCGCGGGCAATAAGCAGGCAGGGATGTTGGTCTATATTTTTTTTGACCCATCTTTCAGTCTCAGAAAATTGATCTGATAAGAAAATAGCAAAGAGCGCTGATCCTGCCGGCTCCCAGATTTTCGTGGTGGTGGTAAGGATGATCCCTTTACGGTAGGAAAGAAGCTCCTTACCGAGGGCGAACATAAGATTTGTTTTTCCCCCTCCACCCACCAGACTGATGACCTCGCGGTCTTTTAAAGCCAACGCCTCAGTCAGGGTCATGGATTTTCCCGGGCGATTTTGATCTTAACTGCTTTTGGTAGTCATCCGGAGTGTCCATGTCCCGCAGAATAAAATCCGTATCCATTTCAACCGCCAGGATATCTTCCGGATGCTCCTGGAGGATCTGCCGGAAACCAACATCTCCTTTTAAGCGCCCGGCCTCTTTCTTGTATTTTAGGCCGAATAGGGCCGGATGCCCTCTCCGGCCGCGGTAAGTAGGCAGGACAATGTTTTTTTGAGTGGTGCTTCGCCTAAATTCGCTGATCAGCCGGTCAAAGATTTCCGGGCCGATTCCTGGCTGGTCGGCCAGGACGATGAAAAAAGCTTCGGCTTGCTCATGGAGGGCTAAAAGGCCCTGCTGGATGGAGGTGATCATTCCCTCCCTGTAATTTTGGTTGATGACCACCTTAACCCGGCGGGTATCTACCTTTTCCAGGATTCTCTCGGCCTCGTGTCCCAACACGAGAATCACTTCGTCCAACCGGGAGTCAAGGAGGTTTTCCAAAACCTGTTGCAGGATGGTCTTGCCCTCCCACTCCAGCAACTGCTTGGTCTGGCCCATGCGTCTTGATTCTCCAGCAGCGAGAACAATCGAGGAGATCATCGTCAACCTCTGGCTGACTGGGCCACAAGAATTTCTCCCATGGCTCTTAAACCCTTGAGGGTGTTGGCCGGCAAGAAGTGATCGATGTAAGGCAACGCCGTGCGCATTCCCAGGCAGAAGGGGTGGTAATCCGGCGTTCCTAAGAGCGGGTTCAACCAGATGAGCTTCCGAGCCTTTCTTTTGATTCGCTTCATCTCCGCCGCGAGCTGTTCAGGCTCGCCCCGATCCCAACCGTCGCTGATCAAAATGATGACCGCCGAGCCGGCTCTAACCCTCTTGGCGCACTGTTCGTTGAAAACCCTAAGGCAATGCCCAATCATAGTTCCCCCGGACCAATCCCTCACCCGCCGGCTGATGGCGGCCAAGGCTTGGGGCCATGGACTATGCTGTAAGATATCGGTGATCCTGGTCAACCGGGTGCTGAAGACAAAAATATCGCTCCGGGGGAAGGCCCTTCCCATGCCAAACAAGAACTGAAGGATGAAGCGGGTGGAGGCATCCATCGATCCACTCACGTCGCAGAGGACAATAACCTCCATAGGCTTTACCTTGCGACGCCGCCGGGCTAGATCAAAAAATTCTCCCCCATGACGGGATGCTTTCTTTAGAGATCGCCGGAAATCCATTTCCCGGCCCCGAGCAGCCGGCTCTCGTCTCCGGCTGATTCTTATGGCCCAATGGGCCAGGAGGCGGGTGAACTCCCTTTCTAGTATCCCCAACTCTTTCTCGGAGAACTGGCTGAAGTCTTTCTCTAGGAGAACTTCCTCCTGGCTGTAAGCACCCCTTCTTCCTTGCTCGTCCCCTCCTTCTTCCCCAGAGGCCAGCTCCCATTCCAGAGACATGGAAAGTGTTCCCTCCTCCCCAGGCTCCTCGCCTTCCTCCATTTCCCCGCGGGGAAACCCTGATTTCGGACTCTCTTCTTCCGGGAGACGACTCCAGAACTCCTCAAAGATAAGGTCAAAGACCGCCGCCTCCTTCAGGGAGGAAACCAAATTAGCCTTCAGGACCAAATAAAAATCCTGGCGTAGGGCCAAGTCGATCAAGGAGAGGCTGCGGGCAGCATCCACCACTCGGTCAGGGGTGATCTTCAGGCCTCTTTCCTTTAACTGGCGGGCAAAAAGGAGAAGGTGGGAAAGAATCTCTCCCCCGCGATAACCGCGCATGGAAGAGCCCTCCTTTAACAAGCGCGAGGTATCTGGGTGCAGGTCAGGTCATCCCGAGGAGTTAAAGGGCTTAACAAGTTCTCGATGCCCATCTCCTCAACCTGCTTCAGGTCTTCATAGTACTTAAAGACACAGCCTAAGGTTTCTTTTACGGTCGCCGCATCGAGTTCTTCTTTGCCGAGGGCCATCAGGGCCATGGCCCAATCCAGCGTTTCGGAGATTCCCGGCCGCTTGTAAAATTCTTTTTCCCGCACCTTCTGCATGAATAAACAAACCTGCCTTACGAGATTCTCTCCCACCCTGGGTACCTTGGCCAGAACGATGCGCTTTTCCTTTTCCAGGGATGGATAATCGATCCAGTGGTAGAAGCAGCGGCGTTTCAGAGCATCATGCAATTCCCGGGTGCGGTTGGAGGTTAAGATGACATAGGGGCGGTGCTTGGCTTTGATAGTTCCTATCTCCGGAATGGTAACCTGAAAATCGGAGAGAACTTCCAACAGGAAGGCTTCGAACTCTTCGTCGGAACGGTCGATCTCATCAATGAGCAATACGGGGGGTACGGCCGAATCGTTTTGAATGGCCTCCAGCAGGGGGCGGCGAATGAGAAAATCCGCGCTGAAGATCCCGTTGCCCACCGAATCTTGGGGTAACTCGCAGATCTCCGCCTGCTTCATCCAGAGGATCTGCCGCGGATAATTCCATTCATAAAGGGAAGTATTTACATCCAGCCCTTCATAACACTGCAAACGGATCAACCGGGTGTTCAATATTTGAGCCAGAACTTTAGCGATTTCCGTCTTGCCCACTCCGGCTTCTCCTTCCACCAGGATGGGTTTTCCCAATTGCAAGGAGAGGTACAAGACAGTGGCGATTGAGCGATCCGTGATGTACTTGGCCCCTTCCATAGCCGACTGGATTTCTTCAATGGTATTAAACATGCTCTTTCGGCTTCTCCCCTTTCTTCTCCCGGCATACCTGAATCATTTCGGCCACAATACTCACCGCAATCTCCTCGGGGGTTAAAGCTCCGATGGCCAACCCGATGGGAGCATGAACCCGTTGCAACTGATCAGGGGTGAAGCCTTTCTCCGTTAGACTTTTGTAAACAGTCTGGATCTTCTTCCGGCTGCCGATCATGCCGATGTATTTGACCTCTTGACCCAAGGCCCACTCCAAAACTTCCTGGTCATAAGAGTGACCGCGGGTAACGATGACCAGGTAAGTAGATCGATTCACTCTCAACTTAGGCAGGGCAAAATGAAATTCTTCAGCGATGACTTCATCTGCTTCGGGGAATCTTTCTTTATTGGCAAACTGCGGCCGGTCATCAACTACGACCACTTGAAACCCAACCATAGCACTCATCTTGGACACAAAAAGAGAGATGTGCCCCCCACCAAAGATGAATATCCTGGGAGTGGGCACGATGGGTTCAATGTAGATATCCATGACTCCTCCGCAGATCATGCCGCTTTCTTCCGCCATTCTTCCCGTGAGGTCGAAATGGATTGTCTTCGGTTTATCTTCCTTTATGACCTTCATCGCTTCCTGCCAGACCTCAGCTTCCATGCATCCGCCGCCGATCGTTCCTAAAATCTTCCCATCCTCGTGAATGAGCATTTTGGCTCCTACTTCCCTTGGCGTAGAGCCTTTGGCGCCAACGATCGTAGCTACGGCCCCTTTCCTTCCTGCGGACTTGATTTGCAATATCTCTTCATAGAAATCGGACATGGTCTAACCCCAACATTTCATTCGGACGCAGATTCTCACAGATATACACAGGTAAAAACCCATAAAAGAATACAGTAGTCAGTAGTCAGAATGAAAAGTATGTTACATTTATCTTCTGGATTCTGGATTCTGAATCCTGACTCCAGTATTCTAAATTTCCATCCTGGAAATCTGTGTTTATCTGCGTCCAATTAAAAGTTTTGCATTTTGGTTTTTAGTTTTTGATTTTATCTATTATCACTACTGTCCAAATAAAAATTTTAACATAACATAAAACGCTATGACTTCATTGGATAATTGCAATATTTTGTACGGGAACGATTTGAATTTTGAAAAAGGCTATACTCCCCTAAAAAAGGAGGTGGCCAATGAATCGAGGTCGTACAATCTTCGCACAAGCCATGC
>VGSF01000141.1 GCA_016875165.1 Deltaproteobacteria bacterium | reverse complement strand
TGATTTTTTGAAAAAGAAGCTTGATATCCTCCTATAAAATTTAGTACGATCCAACGGAATTCGGAATATGAGATGAATTTTCTATCGTATCGTAAATTGGGTTTTTGTTTAGGTCTCTTGTTTTGAAAGCTACCAAAAAATTAAAGGGAAGGAGGTCAAAAAAAATGAATAGAACAAAATCATCCATCGTTATGACAATGGTTTTGATGTTAACCTGCCTATTGTTATCACCTGATACGAGCGCCGCGCAGAAGGTTACGAAGCTATCTTATGGTGGTACGGCCAGCTCTTCCGGAGCCTATGTAGGAGTCGTAGCCATGGCGGAGATCATCAATAAGGCCATCCCGGAATGCCGGGTAACAATCGTCGAAACGGGGGCCTCCATTGAAAATGCTCATCTTCTTCGCCGCGGAGATGTTCACTTTGGAATGGTCATGGCTGATGCCGTCGCCCGGGCTTACCACGGCATGAAGGAATTTGCGGGCAAGGCCGACCCGAACCTGCGCGTTCTATGGGCATATGCCGATGTACCCCATACGGTTTTTGTAACCGAAAAGAGTGGGGTGACATCCATTTATCAGCTGCAGGGCAAGAAATTCGGCTGTGGATTGACAGGATCGGCTACTGAGGCCATGACCCTGGCCTTGTTTGATGCCTGTGGAATCAAACCGGATTGGTTTCGGGGAGATACCGCCGCCGCGCGAGATGCTGTAAAGAACCGCCAGATTATTGGATATTCGAAAAGTGGTTCCCCCGATTCCTCTGTCCAAGATGTTGCTTCCGCTCTACCCATCAGGCTCCTGCCGATTGCAGACGCTGATTTTGCCAAAGCACAGGCCAAGTATCCGGGAATGTTTTCCCGGGGCATCATCCCGGCTGACGTCTACGGCAAAGGGGTTCCTCCGGAGGATATCCCGACCTTCACGGTTATCGCGCTGGATATAGCCACAGCGAATCTACCCGCTGACCTGGGTTATAAGATGGCAAAAGCCATATACAACGGCAGATTCGAATGGGCTAAGAGGTACAAACCTACGGCCAAGGTTATTGTTGAATATCCCGCCTCCACAATATCCCGGGCCAGTATTCCTTTACATGCGGGAGTTGTGAAATTGTGCAAAGAACTGGGTATCAAGGTTCCGGACAAGATTATTCCACCCGAATACAAGGATTAACCCATGAGATATGGGTAGAGGGTGGGGGGCATGAGGCAGTTAACAGGCAAGCAGGGGAAAATCTTTAGATTTATCGCCCTGGTATGGAGTATTTTTATGCTTTACAGTGCGGTTTATCCCGCACATCCCATTCCCCAGGGAGCGATCACCGGCGGGTTTGCCATGGCCCTTTGCTTTGCTCTATTTCCCTTCGGTAAAAAAAGCCCTCTATCAGGACCCTCGCCTGTCGATTGGGTGTTGATGGCCCTCGCCGTGACTGCCTGTGGGTATATGGCCATTGACTACGAGTTTTACTTAATCAATCCGGCCTATTCCACTCCACCCACGATTCTCCTGGGGACTATCCTCCTGGTCTTAATTTTCGAAGTTGCCCGAAGGACGGTTGGCCTGATTATTCCCATCATGGCGGCCACTTTCCTCCTCTATGCTTATTTAGGCGAGTATCTTCCGGGGATATTAGGCCACGGCGGTTTCTCGCATACCCGGATCATCGAATTCCTCTACTTAGGAACGCGAGGATTTTGGGGAACGATCACGTTGATTGTAAGCCTGGTGATTCCGCCATTTATCATTTTGGGTTCCGTCTTACTCGTCACGGGAGGGGCAAGAGCTCTCAATGATGTGGCCAATTTGGTTGCGGGGAGGATTATGGGCGGTGCGGCAATGGTGGCCGTGGTTTCCAGTGCTCTTTTCGGAACGATCTCTGGGAGCTCCATATCCAATGTGGCTACGACGGGCTCATTCACGATCCCGATGATGAAAAATCTGGGTTATCGGAAGGAGCTGGCCGGAGCTGTCGAGGCAGCCGCCTCAACGGGGGGGCAAATTATGCCTCCCGTAATGGGAGCGGGAGCCTTCATTATGTCTGAGATCCTGGGCATCCCCTATATTAGCATCTGTTTGGCGGCCGCCATTCCCGCTATTCTTTACTTTTTGGGAGTAGGATGCGGTATCTATTTTGAGGCCCGGCGTACGAATCTGCCAAAGTTGCCCCCAGAACTGATGCCCAAAGCCAGAAAGGTCTTTACCCTGGCCACATTAACCCCTATTGTGGCCCCAGTGGGTCTTCTTCTATATTTACTGATTGCCATGTTCACGCCAAATTATGCCGCTTTTTGGGCAATTCTCGCGGCCATCGCCCTTTTCTTTTTTTCGGCACCCTGGGACTTAAAAGCCCGTTCCCTCACCATCGTCAATGCCTTCATCACCGGTGCACACTCCCTCCTGGTGTTATTTTGCCTTGTTCTCTGTATTCAGGTGGTGGTCAGCTTAATCGGGTTAACGGGGGTCGGGGTTAAAGTGACCTCCCTGATTATCGGATTGAGTAAAGAGAACCTGTTCATTGCCTTGATTATTACTTGTATTGTGTCTCTGATTCTGGGAATGGGATTGCCGACGACTGCGGCTTATGTCTTGGGGGCCGCGGTACTGGGTGGAGCCGTCGTCGGCATGGGGCTGGATACTCTCGCCGCTCATTTATTCATCTTTTACTACGCGATTATCTCGGTCATAACCCCTCCGGTGTGCGGAGCGGTATACGTTGCTTCCGGGATTGCCGGGTCAAACTGGTGGAAAACAGCGGGTATTGCCGTGCGGCTGGCTGCCCCGGCCTATTTAGTCCCGTTCATTTTTGTGACCAATCCAGCACTTCTTGGGCAGGGCTCCCTCTCATATATCGGCCTGTCGGTCATTACGGCCATCATCGGGATTTGTTCGTTAGGTGCCGGCATGATCGGTTATTTTGTCAAGCCTACGGGCATTCTGGAAAGGTTCCTTTTTATAGGCGCTGCCGTCCTGTTAATAAAACCTGGACTGGTTACGGATCTCCTGGGTCTGAGCATGATATTCATCGCCTGGCTGATCCAGAAATATATCAATGGCAGAGTGACCATTCCCATTCTGCTTCCCAAACCCTAAGTCAGCTGATTTGGAAAACATAAAAAGATGAATCCTGCAGAGAATGTGATTCTGTGAATTACCCGGGTTGTAAATTTCGGGTTCGAAATCTCTGAACCCGGCGAAATGGATCATTCTCGGACCCGTCAATAAATTTTTTCAGGAGATCTGATCATGCAAGAAAATAACCACAAAGAACGAGGGTTATTGGCAGGGGTGCGCATATTGGAGTTGGCCAGTGTGGTCGCCGGTCCATTTGCAGCTTCCATGCTGGCAGACTTCGGGGCAGAGGTCATTAAAGTGGAACTACCTGGACAGGGAGATGCCATCCGTTACTCTGGCGTCCGGAAGAACGACGTGAGCCTTTGGTGGAAGGTGAGCGGAAGGAATAAAAAGAACATTACCCTGGATCTCAGGCATCCGAAGGGGCAGGAAATCTGCAAAAAAATAGTTGCCCAGAGCGATGCCCTAATCGAAAATTTCCGTCCGGGTACTCTGGAGAAGTGGAACTTGGGTTGGGAAGATTTACAAAGGATAAACCCTTCATTAATTATGCTTCGGATATCGGGGTACGGCCAAACGGGACCATACAGCCCCCGCCCCGGCTTTGGCAAAGCCGCCGAGGCCATGAGCGGAGTTATGCAAATTACCGGATACCCCGATGAGCAACCCATCAGTCCCGGATTTTCCTTTGCGGATACGGTTTCCGGGTTGATGGGAGCTTTTGCCGTGATGACGGCCTTACACCATCGCGACGGCTTGGGAGCGAGAAAGGGACAGCTCATCGATGTGGCCCTTTTTGAGTCGATCTACCGACTTATCGAATGGCAGGTTATTTTCTTTGATCAGCTGGGGGTGATTCCCACCCGGAGGGGGGCAAAAATGGGTTTGCCGGGGTCCTCGTGGCTTATTAATAACTACCCAACAAAAGACGGCAAGTGGGTAGCCGTATCAGCATCCAACCGGCAGGTGTTGAATCGAGTTTTGAAGCTCATAGGCGGGGAGAACCTTTTGGCCGATGAGAGGTTTAATGGCGAACAAGTTTTTCGACATATGGATGAACTGGATGTCATCACCGCAGACTGGATAAGAGAACGGGAATGCAAAGATGTCATCCAGAGTTTTGTCGACGCCGGGGCGGTCGCCGCGCCGGTTTATGATATCCGGGACATTTTCCATGATGAACAATATGCCGCTCGTGATGACATTTTAGAAATGGAAGACGAGGAGTTAGGACGGATCAGAATGCTGGGAGTAATTCCCAAATTCCCGCAGAGGCCCGGGCAGATCCGCTGGACGGGGAAGGAGATGGGGTTTTTTAATCGGGAAATTTATTGTGATCTTCTCGGGATGTCCCTCGAAGAACTGGCATCGTTAAAAGCCGAAGGGATTGTTTGACAGATCATATTTTCGGGCAAGTTCCCCTGCGATCCATTCTTGATTATGAGATTCTTCAGATAGAAACCCCAGCGCATTGGTGGCCGGGCCGGGGTTATCGGAAAATTCGGCCATAAAATTTTTCATTGTTCAAAGAAGAGGAAGGATCATCTATGCGGCCTTATCGCTCCATGTTGTTTGTTCCGGGCAATCGCCCAGAATGGATGGAGAAAGCGGTTGGTTATGGGGCCGATGCCCTAATCCTGGATTTGGAAGATTCCGTTCCACCCGAAGAAAAAGTAGCTGCCCGGCCTCTGGTGAAAGCCGGAATTAAAGCTTTAAAGGGTAAGGGACAAGCTTGTAATGTGCGCGTAAATGGATGGGCCACGGGATTAACCTTCGACGACCTCGAAGGAGTGCTGTGCCCCGAACTGGATGGCGTGATTCTGCCCAAGGTGGAGACAGTAGCAGATATGCAGGAGCTGGATACGTTGCTGACCCATTTAGAGAAGCGCCTGAGGATCCCCGTGGGAAAGATTGAAACGCCTTTAGGCCTGGAGACAGCCAAAGCGATGCGGAATGCTTACGAAATTGCTATTGCCTGTTCAAGAATTCGCAGATTGACCCTGGCGGCAGGTCCGGGAGGAGACGCGGCCCGGGCTATTGGGTATATCTGGACCAAGGAAGGTACGGAGACCCTTTTCCTCCGTTCCAAAGCGGTGCTGGATGCCCGGGCAGCCGGGATTCAGTATCCCCAGGTCAGTTCCTGGTGGAACATTAAGGATTTGGAGGGCCTGGAAAAAGATGCCCTTCTGAATCGGCAGCTGGGATTCCGGGGACAGGTGGTCATCCACCCTTCCCATGTCCCCATCGTTAATAAAGTGTTCACGCCTTCGGCAGAAGAAATTTCCTATTTTCAAGGATTGATTCAGGCTATGGAGGAGGCGCAAAAAAAAGGGATCGCCGCAGTAACCTACCAGGGGGATATGGTAGATGAGGCCATGGTTAAAACGGCCCAGGAATTTTTGAATTTTGGGAGTTCAATCGGCTTAAAAACTTAATTGAATTCGTGCAGTAAGAAAGGTACTTTCAGGAGCTGGTGCGCTATATCCACCTAGATCCCTTGCGGGCCAACTTTGTTCCGGACCTTGGCCATTTGGACAGGTATCGTTGGTGAGGAGGAATTGAGGGACGTTGCTTAAAGTCTTAAAGTTGGATATAAAAGTAATATGCCCCGACAAGCAAGGATAGATATTCCGGGTCACTTGTATCATGTAATTGCCCGTGGGATCGAGCGCAGGAAGATATTTATTAAGGATTATGATTATGAGGATTTCTTGTTGCGTTTGGAGAAGGCCTTAGATAAAACAGGCAGTAAATGTTATGCCTTCAGTTTGCTTGGGAATCATTTTCATCTGCTCATAATGCGTGGCCCCAGGCCGCTTTCAGAATTGATGAGGCGGCTGATGACTGGCTATGCAGTTAGTTTCAATCTAAGGCACAAAAGAGCGGGGCATGTATTTCAGAACAGGTATAAGGCGATACTTTGCCAATTGGATTCGTATTTTCTTGAGCTTGTGGCCTATATCCATTTGAATCCGCTGAGGGCGGGTATTGTTGAGGGTTTAAAAGCTTTACGCACCTACAAATGGTGTAGCCACAGCGCAGTGCTGGGAGAACATGCTGTTAGTTTTTTGGCTAAGGAAGATATTTTGGGGCAGTTTGGGAGTCGTTTAAAAAGTGCGATAAAAAAATATGAATCTTATTTAGCGGAGCGGGTGAACAAATTTAAGCCTGGTGAGTTATCCGGAGGCGGGTTAATAAGAAGCAGGGGTGGATTATCTGGCAAGATCGGAAGGTTGAGGGAAGAAGAAAAGGAGGGGTTTGATGACAGGATATTGGGAAGCGGGGATTTTGTGGAATCTGTTTTAAAGGATGCTGACAGTAAAAAGGTTGAAAAGGTATCGCTTGAAGAAGTGATGGGACATGTGATTGAGAAAACGGGAGTTAGAGCTGGAGATATATTCAGCAGGAGTCAAGTTCGGCAGGAGGTAAAAGCAAGGGCGTTATATTGTTATTTGGCTAAAGAACGCTGTGGGGTAAGCGGGGCGCAATTAATGAAACAGTTAGGATTGACATCTGGTGCGATTTCACACCTGGTTTATAAAGGTAGAGAATATTATAAAACATTAAGACTTTAAGCAACGTCCCCTATCACGTGCAAAACCTCTTGGCACCCCCCCCAAACCGCCCCTCCACCCCAAACACAGATGTCCATGGCGTCTGAATTGCAAGTCCCTGCTATTAGATGTTGAAAAAGCTATTTTATATCTGTAAAATATCATCGATTGAAGGGGAAAATCTCTGAGTTCGGAAAAAACTGATAATTTCAATGCATTTAGGGAAAATACAGGCCAGCACAGGGATGTAGGTACAAGGTTCCAATTATGTTGAAGGCACGCATCCATAATGAAATCGATCCAAGGGCCGAATAGATTTCGAAAATATTTGGGAGCAACGCATGGGAAAGGCTAAGCAAGCGAAAAAAAAATCTTACAAGCAAAAAAAGAAACACACTGTTAAAATAGCGGAACAACGCTCCGCTTGGACACCAGACAGGGTGCCATCCCGACCTACCCTAAAAATTCAACTAATTTATGCAGGAAAGATGGCTGAGGAGGATTTATTAAAACATATTCCTAAAGCCCGCTTAGAAGAAATCAATTCTTCGGGCCAAATCTGCCTTAAAAATCTCCCAAATCTCCTTATTTGTGGGGATAACTTGATTGCCATGAAGTGGCTACTAGAGAATTCGGATATAGCAGGGAGGGTTAAGGTAGTGTACATAGACCCTCCATTTGCGACCAAACAGGAATTCAAGATAGGAATAGGCCGAACTTCTACAATTAGCCCAAGCGATAAAGATTTAATAGCATATAAAGACCATCTCACGGGTTCAGAATTCCTGGAGTTTCTTCGCCATCGCTTAATTCTACTTCGTGAATTGCTTGCTGGTGACGGTGCTATTTACGTTCATATCGACACTAAGATGGGGCACTACGTAAAAGTTTTAATGGACGAAATTTTGGGGCAGGAGAATTTTATCAATGATATTACTCGAATAAAATGTAACCCTAAAAACTTCTCAAGAAAGGGGTATGGAAATATTAAAGATATGGTTCTGTTTTATTCAAAAACAAACCGCTACGTATGGAATGAACCTCGGGTGGCCCTTACAGAAGAGGATATTCTGAGGCTTTTTCCTAAGGTAGATGAAAAAGGCAGATATTATACAACAACTCCCTTGCATGCTCCTGGCGAAACCAAGAATGGCGAAACTGGGAAAGAATGGAATGGGTTATTTCCTCCGCCTGGTAGGCATTGGCGAATACCGCCAAAAGAATTGACTAAGCTTGAAAAAGCTGGGTTAATCGAATGGTCGCAGTTTGGTAACCCAAGGAAAAGAATTTATGCGGATGAGGTTTTTGCCAAGGGCAAAAAACTCCAAGATGTATTAGAATTTAAGGACCCCCCTTATCCGACATATCCAACGGAAAAAAATTTAGAATTACTCAAGCGCATAATAGCAGCATCTTCTAACCCGGGCGATATCATACTAGATTGTTTTGCCGGTTCTGGCACAACACTTATAGCTGCGGAACAGTTGGGGCGAAGATGGATTGGGATTGACAATTCTCAAATGGCGATCGATAGATCAATTCAAAGATTAAGTGATATTACCAATGTGTCTTTCTTTACCGTGTATAAATGTTTGTATTAAAAAGGATAGAAAGAAATGAATTATTGGGTAAAAGAATCTATTAAAATCGCCAATGGCCCCGGCTATCTCGATAGGCTGCAAGCAGTATATCCAGTAACAATAGCACCGCGAAGAAGTCTGACGGCCGAAAAGAGAAAGATCTTAAAGGAAGCCTTTAATTTCAAGGATGACAATCGCTTAATAATGGAGTTGGTTAAGTTAAAAAAATTTCCGATAAAAGATCCCTATGTGGCTTTTTTAAGAAAGAATCAAAAATTTATTGATTACAATCCCAGGACGATTAAGAGAATATGTGAACACATCCGGTTGATTGGATTTGAAAAAATGCTTGAGGGGATAGAAGAAGCGATAGAATTCAATCGCACTATAGGTCCGCTTTTTAGGAAATGGTTGGCCAAACTTAAGTACCCGATATTGGAAGCAGGGCAATTCGAGCGGTACGAAAAAGGTATTGCCATTTTGAACGGGAGTCCAGATGAATTAAAAAGGTTTGCCAATGAAATATTAAGAGCGAATTTAGAAAAGAGACCAGATATTGTTGCCAAGAACAATGGAAGGCATGTTATTGGTGAGGCGAAATTTTTAACTGACTTCGGTGGGCACCAAAATACTCAGTTGATGGATGCTCTGGATTTACTTAGAAGTAGGTCAGGTAAGGTTAAGCGGGTTGCAATACTCGATGGGGTTGTATGGATAAAAGTAAAGAATAAAATGCATCAGGCTGTTATTGAAGCCAACGAAGATGTCTTTTCCGCACTCTTGCTCCTAGAATACCTTGGAAACCTTTGAATTTAAAAGGAGTATTAGCATAAGACCGGGAGGCAAAGGCGCGGGCATAAGGGCGAAGGGGACAGATCTTCATTTGTCATTTAAGAACTTGAGGGAGGATGTCCCGTTCTTTGGTCTCCATTTTTAAACTTAGAAGTTTGCTCCCTTCTCATTTTTTGTAACGGATAAGGGGACGCCCTTAAGATTGTAACGGATAAGGGGACGCCCTTAAGATTCTAAGTTGACAAACCTACTTGGATGTGGTAATTGAAAATGCATGCCAAGATTAGCCCGACTCGACGCACCCGGCGTCTTGCATCACCTCATGATCAGGGGGATCGAACGCCGAAAGATATTCTGGAACGAGCAGGATCGTGAGGACTTTCTGGATCGTCTCTCAAGGCTACTGCCTGAGACTGATACAGCCTGCTATGCTTGGGTTTTTATTTCGAATCATGCCCATTTTCTTTTCAGGAGTGGGCAAGTTTCACTGGCTACAGTGATGCGAAGACTTCTAACAGGATATGCGGTCAGTTTTAATCGCCGGCATAAGCGCAGGGGACACCTCTTTCAAAACCGATATAAATCGATAGTATGTCAAGAAGACACATATCTGCGGGAACTTGTGCGGTATATTCACCTGAATCCAATCCGGGCG
>VGSF01000140.1 GCA_016875165.1 Deltaproteobacteria bacterium | reverse complement strand
TTCTCTAACTTCAACTTCAGATCGTTGAGTATCTTCATCCCCTCCTCCTGCAACTTGATTTTTGCCCTATTCTGGCGTAACCTGTTGTAATAAGTCAAGTTGCAGTTTATAAACAGACTCTAATTATATGGTCTGGGGGGAGCCTTCTTCCTCTTGAATACCCTTGAGGCCGCTGGCGAGGGTGGAAGGTTCAATTCCTTTTCACAAGTCAAGAAGAATGCGCAGGCGGTCTTCCACGACGGCCATTGTATTTTGGGTCACTCGCCCTAATTTTTGGACAAGCTGTTCTTTGGCTACCGAACGGATGTCTTCACATCTTACAAAACTGCGTTTGTTTAACCCCCCTTCAGGAGATTTGATTTCAACATGCCAAGGTATGCCCTTTTCCCTGGCAGTAACGGGGATAACAACAATGAGCCCTGCCGGCCCTTGATTAAACAGGTCTATAGAAAACACCAGGCCAGGTCTCTTGCCCGCTTGCTCATGCCCTCGATTAGGGTTTAAGTCAATGAGCCAAATTTCTCCACGAAGAGGGTTATCCATCCTTCAATCATCTTCTTGAGTGTTATTCATGGTAGAATCCCATTCTTTCCTCTCGGCAAGTTCCTCTTTCCACTTCTTGGAATCACTTCGCAAAGCGGCGTAGGCGGCGTTGGCCTCGTGAAGGAAACGCTGGCGACGATATTCTTCGATGGCCGTCTCGATAATGGCCTGCATTGGTTTTCCTTCTTTAGAGGCGATCTTCCGCAGAATATTATGCGATTTCTGATTAATTCTCACTGTCCCGGTGGGCATTATTTCTAACTCCATTCAGATGATAATTTAGTATACGATATAATCTACAAATTAGTCATTTAAAAATGCCTTTTTTATGACTTATTTTCCTTGCCCCTTTCCCTTGATGGTGGGCGGTTAGAAACCGCCTTCTTCAGGCAGGGGACTAAGTAGGTCGTTCCAGCAGTTCGCCGATAAGCTTTGCGGTATCGCCGACCAGGCGACCGCATACCTGGACTTTTTCCCCTCGATAAAATTGTTTTACCTGCTCCCGGTCTTTCCAATCCACGGCGGCAATTTCGCGGCAAAGAATATGGCCCTGGTTCGGGCTGATCTCCTGGCGAAACCGTCTTAGAAGCTCCTCGGCATAAACCCACATCCGGGAATCTTCTTTTTCCTCCTCCCGGCTGCGGCTGAAGCGCAAACCGAGAACGGCCAAAGCTCCGACCAGGGCGCCGCAGACTTCTCCATTTCCACCCAATCCTCCCCCGAAGGCTCCCATGGCTTTGATTACTTCCTCATCGACCTTTCCTAACTTCTCTTGCCCGACCGCAAGAACGGCCTGGCTTCAATGGAAGCGTTTCATCAGCATCTGAACAGCTTTCTCGCTCATCTCCTCTAAAGTCAAATATCCTCCTTTCTTAACCTCATTTCATTCCCTGAAATTTCCCCTCAGATGTTCCGGCCGACCTCCTGGCGCCAGCGGGCATATCGCCACATGCGCGCAAACACCCGAACGGCCATCTCAGGAAAATCAAAACAAGGAATCCGGTTCTCCTCCAAAAAACCCTGGCATATATCTATGTCCTTTTTTGACCCCAACAGAGAAAAAAATACCGGTTTGGTACACTGGCTTTTTATCAATTCCACAACAGGAGCATATGGTTCAATCCCGGAGTTGGCAAAAGTTATGAAAATAATGCCATCGACACAACTGTCCTCCAGCAAAGCCCGCACCACCTCCGAAGAAGTCTTCTCAAAACCATAATTGAGCATGTCCGGAAAAATATCCACGGGGTTTTTAAGTTTAGAGGGAGTCGCTATCACTTTGGAGATTTTATCCCGGGTGGCCTCCTGCAGAGAGGCTATCTCCAACCCCGCTTCGACGGCCGCATCAATGCTTAAAATTGCCTGGGCACCGCTGAAGGTCACCAAGGCGATTCGGCCTCCTCGCGGCAGCGGCATATTCAGGAACCCTTTAAGGGTACGGATGAAGTCGTCGATCCCGGACATCCGCAGAACTCCGGCCTGCCGGAGCGCGCCGTCGAACACCGTATCTTCAACTGCCAGGCTGGCTGTGTGGGAGGCTGAGGCCTTAGCCCCTTCTTTTGTCCGCCCGCCTTTTAGGACCAGCACCGGTTTTCGAACCGTAGCCCTCCGGGCCGAGTCCAAAAATTTTTGCCCGTCCCGAATATCCTCCAGATACATGCCGATGATACGCGTCTGTTCGTCTTCCGTTAAGTAGACCAGCGCTTCTGATTCGTCCACGTCCACTTTATTCCCCAGGCCTATGCCCTTGGAAATCTGAAGTCCTTCAAAGGAGCTCAGGTACCTCAGCAAGGCCCCCACGAAAATTCCCGACTGGGCCACAAAACCGATAGACCCCGGTCTAAGCATCCGCACCCCGGCATAATAGGAAGTGGTCAAACCAGTAGCCGTATTCACGATTCCCAGGGTGTTTGGTCCAAACCCTCTTATGCCTGTGGAACGAAGAATAGCCCGCACCTCCTCTTGATATTTGGCCCCTTGAGGCCCGGTTTCAGCAAACCCCTCCGAGGAAATCACAACTCCTTTTACTCCTTTGCGCCCGCACTCGACCAAAGCTTCCGGAATGGATTGAGGTGGAATATGCATGACTGCCAGATCAATTGGAAATGGCACCTCTTCTATGCTCCGGTACAACGGGGTCTCAAAAACCTCCCCGCCTTGAGGATTCACACCCGCAACCCGCCCTTGAAAGCCGACTTTCTTCAGGACTCTGATTAACTGTGCCCCGGATTTCTCAGGATCCCGTGAAGCTCCGATGACTGCCACATTTCTGGACTCTAATATTTCGCGGACAGACCACATTGAACTTACCTCCAATTTCAGCATATCTCCAGCCGGTAAAATACCACAACCATCTTACAGATCAAACTTTTTTCTTCGTTAAACCGCTCCTTAAATAGGCTACCCTAAAGTTGAAAAAATGTAACACTTTAGCTCTTTGAAAAAAGGTGTGTTGTAAAGGCCAAGGGACTCCAGGGGCCGGGGGCCAGAGCGGAACGCTTGGAATCATAAGGCGCTTACTCCTCCGCATATGGGGCGGGCAAGAATCCCCGCCTCCTCCAGAGGAAAAGATCTTCTGTCTTCGTGGCCAAGCGGAAACCCAACCGATGCTTCCGGCGCGTTCCGCTCTAACCCCCGGCCCAAAACAAAGGCTTTTATACCATTTTTTCAAATCGCTAGGCGCTTAGCGCCTCATTAATACAAACATGTTTGTAAGAAGGAAACTTCTTGGCACCAGAAAATCCCCCCATCCCCCCTTTAAAAAAGGGGGGTTAGGGGGATTTGAAGCATTTTGGCTGCCCGCTTGAGGCGGGCCACTTTTTACGCGCAAGGTCGCGGAAAAAGCTTAGAATGTTACGAAAAAATAAATTTAATGATCTCGTAAAAAGTATGAAAATACGTTTTTCTGTCGTTCCGGCCCCGATTTTCATCGGGATAAACTCCAGCCGAAATCCAGTCCTTTCAAATAGTTATGAGTTCTCTGGACTCCGCTTTTCACCTGTCTGCCAGGCACAGGCAGGCTGGAGTGACGACTTTTTCCGAAGCCATCAAATTAGATGATCTCGTAAAAAGTCATCAGAACTATGGTTTCGTAAAAAGCTCCATATGCAAGGCGCGCAAAACCTGAGGAGTGAAGCGTACTTACAGGTACGCTGCAACGACGAAGGTGAAGCGCAATCCCGCTCAGAGCGGGACAGATGGACTTTTTACGAAACCATCAAATTAAGAAACTTAAAGGAACGGGGCAAGGGTCTTGAAGATATAGCCATAAGGGAATAAAAAGGGGTAGCTGTCAGCGGGGCAAAAGTCCTTTCTTTACCATTTCCGCGGGATTATTGGGGTAACGGCTTGTTTCTATAAAAAAAACCTCACGAGCATTGGCTATTTTTTCCTTCTGGATTTTCAACAAATTATCCTGGACCATCAACCAGACTTTCCGTTCTCCCTGGCTGAAAGGAAATCCATCCCATCGGGTTATGGTGAATTGCAGAACTATGAATACGCCCAGAATAATGACTGCCAGGTAGGTGCCTACATCCAGCAAGTGCTGGGTTACCTGGAACCTCTTTTTCTTCTCCGCGCCCGCCTCGATGGCCGTAGGTTCGATGACCCCGGCGTCCATCATGTCGATGAGGTTTTTACAGGTGTCGAACTCCCCTACAAAACTCAGATTGATGATCTCGTTTACGGTGCGGATGCCGTTTACCAGCTCGTAAATGCCCTCCATTTGGAAACTGCGTTTTTTCTCCCAGGGGGTACCGGTAAGTACATCCAGGGTGGCCAGAGGATCCACCTTTTGCAGAATCATCGTAAAGGCAGGGATGCGCTTCGCGAGTAAAGGCCATTCATCGACCATGCGCAACACATCCAGGAGAAGATATTCGGCGTTTAACGGCTCCACGAAATTAGGGTCATAATAGACCTCTACAGCTTCGAACCGGAAGGTTCCTCCCTTCCATTTGAAAAGGTTATAGATGGTCTCAAAAGTTAGCAGCCTGACTACGGCGGTTAAATCTTCATTGCGGATCATCCCGTTTTTCACCAGAATACGTTCGATACTGATGAGTTCTTCTTTGTGTTGCTCGTAGGCCTTTTTCCAGTTTTCCGGGGAAAGAAGGCCGCCCCGGATCAGTCTCTTCCCTAAGGGGGTTTCTTCACCCTTTTCGGCCGGGAAAGACACCCCGACGATCATTCCCCTATCAAAAAGGACCTGAACGATTGCCTTTTTATCGCCCTGAAGGTTTAAAACACCGATCTTCTGTTGCTGGCCCAGGATTTGAAAGAGATCGGTCAATCCGAAATCTTTCAGGGATCCGGTAAGTCCGGTGTCTCTGGCGCTTTTACGCTGTCCCAAAACCTAATCTCCTATCTCTGGAGCGGGAACGGCCCATCCGATATTGAACAAACCCATAATAAAAAAGAAAAAGAATGGCCGTAAGGATCATCCAGGGAATATCGAAGGAAATATGCAGAACCATGGGGCTGGATATCCACCCCTGCCATAAAAATATTTTCGTCAAAAAAAGGATGAAAACGAACAAATAAACGATCCCTTCCTGGGAACGTCCCTGCAATAGATGCCCCCCGCCGGGCAGGATCAAGGAAAGCCGCCGAGCGAAAGAGCTTTTCCTGTCCTGATATTTGGCGACTTCAGCTTTCTTCTGTCTAACCACCTGGGGATCGGTGGGAGTGCGGGTGGTAAAGGCATTGATGCATTGAGAGCATTGTTGACCGATCACCATCGATCGGGTACACCGGGAGCAGATTAGCCGGCCGCACCTTTCACAGTTCCGCATCAACCCTTTTCCCCGGGAAGCAGCCTGGATCAGAACCAGTAAAAACAGAAGGGCGGCGGCCATCGCTTCCCCGTACTTTAGGGGCACCTGACCCCATAGGATTTGCCAGAATGCCCGGGCGATTTTATCCCTTTCTGGGATTGCAGTGAGAACGCGTTTCCACAGGCGGGATAGCTCGATAGTCTGGTCAATGGCCATGCGATTGGGGTTTCTTGAGGAAATACTGGTATAGAAAAAAGTCAGCTGTGGCCTGAGTTCCCGGGCCCGGCGAAATTCTGATTCTGCTTCCGAAAGAAGGAGGTTCAAAAGGTAGGCTTGCCCCAAATTATAATAGGACTCCGTCCGGGAGGGGCTAAGTTGAATGGCTTTCTGGTAGGCCTCTACGGCCTGATCCGTCTGATTTGTGGAAAGATAGACATTGCCCAGATTGTTGAAGGCCGCAGAAGAACGGGGTTCCAATTGCGCCCACTTAAGAAAATGAGCCTCGGCCTCGGTGAATTTTCCCATGCGTTTTTCTATTAACCCGATGGCCTGCAGAATATCTGGGTCTTTTGGGTGTTTATTCCGCATGGAAAGAAGCTTGCGGTGTAACTCCGCGCTGAATACTCCGGTGTTTGCCCGGGAAATTTCCAGAATCCCGTTCCCCGCCAGGGATACAAGGAAAGAGGAATAAAAACGGATCCCCGTGGGCAGGAGGAATAGGAGCAAAAGAAAGGCCACGGTTACCGCTCGATCGGCCCGGTTCCCGTAAGCACAAAACACCAATATCCATAAGACGAATAACCACATCCATCCTAAACCCAGGAGCAGAGGAAGGAGGAAGAGCAGGACAGCCATCATCCCCATTGCTCTTGGACCCTTTTCCACCCGGAGGAGATGTTTCAAATGGTGAATAAAGAATGAATGGTATTTGCATAATAGAAAAAATGAGAAAAGCGCCAGGGTGATGAGGAAGCTTAACAAAACCCACATCGTCAGGTTGGCCAATTGGGGGAGGGCTTCTTCCAGGTTATAAAAAGAAAGGAAAAACCCTCCGAGTAAAAGCCAAGCCGCTTTGGTGATGTTGGTTAAGGAAGGAAAATCCCGGGACCAAAGCCAGCGAGCACGAACGAAGCTCACCTGGGTATAATCGGGAGCCATCCTTTCAGCGTAAATCAAAAGCCCGGGAATTGCCGCCGACTTTCCCTCTCGGGCCATCTCCTGGCTCTCCCGCACTAAGGCAGCGGCATAATGGTAATGATTGCGAATTCCCTGGTTGAGCTTCCATTGGTAGAGTTTTTCCAGTTCCCTTTGGCTTTTTTCCCACTCCCCGTTCCTTAAAAACTCTTGATGGTTGAGCCAAATTTTTTCTCCCGCTTTTTTTTCTTTCTTCTCCGCTTCAGCAATCAACCCCGGTGAGGGTGGAGAAGCAGGCGGAGTTTGGGCCCAACTGGAATTGCTCCCCGGAAAAAAGCTGTAGGTGAGACAGATAAATAGGGCAAAAAACAGGAACTCTTGCCGAATCCATTTTGGCCGCCGGTGATTCCACCGGCAGAGAAAATTTTTAATCACTTTTTGTTTGCTCAGCGTTGGGATCAATTTGTTCAATATTGATTTCAAGTTTCATAGAAAAACTCTTTCCTGTCCCATCGATCTCTATGGCAAGGGGAATCTTCAGGGTGCTGGGGGGGGAAATGCGGGGTTGGCCGCAGGAAATGATCCGCATTTTTCCTGGGGCTACCGCAGTCGTTTTCCTTGGTTTTTCTTCCGTTTTGTGAATCTGTTCCGGCGCTTTTTTTGCGAAAAAGCGGCTGAAAAAGGATCGGCTGCTCGCTTTCTTCTTTTCCTCTCCGATTTTTTCGCTACCCATCCGCCGAGAACTGGCCCGTGTTGGAACCTCGGGCGGAAGAACGCTTTTCCCTGGTTGAAATGCTTTGGCCTGGGCTGCTTCTACGCTTTCGCGCGGAAGCTCCGGGCTGCTAATACTTTTGTCCATTGGCTGAGAAACGATGGGGGGTCTCTCCGGAGCAATTTCCAGTTTTCCCTGAACTCGTCTTGCTTCCACGCCTTCTTCAATTGTTTTCAATACCAGGCGGCAGGCCATGGTTAAAGTCTCAAACACGCCCTTGCCTTGCACAGCCACGGACTCAAAATAGGGCACATTCAGATAATTTATTTTCTGATTCAACTCTTCCAATAGCAAAATGTTGGGAAGATCACGTTTGTTATACTGAATGATCAACGGCGTTGTCTCAATATTCTTCCCATAATAACGCAGATTCTCGGCCAGATCCTGCAGACTGAATAAATTATCTTCCATCCTTTCCGCCTGAGAATCGGCGACAAAAATTAACCCGTCCGCGCCCAATAAAACCGCCCGCCGGGTTGCCCCGTAATAAACCTGACCGGGTACCGTATAAAGATGGAAACGCGTCTTGAACCCCCGGACACTCTCCAGCTCGATGGGCAAAAAATCAAAGAAAAGAGTCCGTTCCTCGTTCGTAGCCAAAGAAACCATCCTGCCCCGCTGATCCGGCTTCAAATGCTCATGAATAAACTGCAGGTTGGTGGTCTTTCCTGAAACCCCGGGCCCATAATAAACAATCTTAGCATCGATCTCTTTCCGTAGATGATTGAAGACCGCCATTAATTTACCCTCCGGTCTTTGTCTCCTCGTGGTGTTGCACAGATATGCTGCTATGCTTGCGCTCTTGTTTGTCAACGCTGGTCCTGTTAGAGAGAGCGACTGAATTATAGCAATAATTTTGTGCTACATCACTCGTAGCCCTTTCCGGGATTTATGATTATCCATAAGTGTAGTCCTTTCCTACCGCGTATCCCGGAAATCTTGATTAATCGTCGTTATCTCCTTTAAAACCTGAAAAGCCTCTTCGGTTCTCCCCATCTCCTTGTAAACCAAACCCAGCTCATATTGAACTTCCAGCTTCTTCTCCTTAACGGCCCCATCCACCTCAAGCGCCCTACGAAATGCCGTACAAGCCTCTTCCCACCTTCCTATCTCTTTAAAACAAAGGCCCATCATCTTCGCCGCCTCAAACGAATTCTGCCCCTTATCAAACGCCCTCTGAAACTGTTTAAGCGCATCTTCAAAAAAACCCATCTCCCGACAGGCTATTCCCATATGATAATTGAAATCAGGGTAAACCTTGCTCGGTCCCCTAACTTCTTTTAATTCTTTTAAAATACCATCAAATCCATAAAATTTGTCAACGGTGGAAACCTCCTTAGGATATCCTAAATCCAACGCCTCTCCCGCTTCCAGCTCGGCCCCAAGATCAAAAAACTCTTTCTTCTCCCCGCTCCTGGAAAGGCCCTCAGCTAATTCCTCTGATTCACCGGAACTCCCTCCACCTGCTTGCGCTCGCAGAATTTCCTTAAATTTTTGAACCTTATCCTTAAGAGCAATCTTCCGGGGGTCTAACTCGGCCATCAAACCCATCACTTCCAGAGCTTTACCCTTCATCTCTGCTTTTTCATAATAATTTATCAGTCCTTTGTATTGAGCAAAGGCATCCCCCAAAAATCCTATCTTGCGATAGATATCCGCCATCTTTAAAAAAACATGATCTAAAGAGGAATCCAGTTTCGTTACTTGTTTATAAAGCGCCAGTGTTTCCGTGAACTGATTGTTTTTGGCAAAAATTTCGGCCGCGAGGAGATATTCTGAAATAGCTCTTTGTTTTTCTCCTTTTTTCTGATAATTTTCAGCAAGTTTCAGGTGAGCTCGGGTGCTGCCAGGGTCTTTAATTACTTGTTTTAGAGATTGTTGCGGGAATTCGGAATTCTCCACCTTTCTTTTTTTCAGAAGTCTACTAAATTTATTGAATAAATTCATTGACGACCTCTAAGGACAATCCTCTCAGTAGTAATCTACGAATGCTTTCATTCGGCTGGCGACAACCTGGGCTAAATTGTCCATGATCTTTAGTCCAATTTTTGAGTCTTTGTGGACAAGTTCATAAAAATCCGGACTATTTATCACCAATAACTTTGAAGGAAGAATAGTAACAGCTGAAGCCGTGTAGCGATTTGGAGGAATCAGAAAGGACCAGCCCAAAATCTTGCCGGAAGTTTGAATGGCAAAGTTGATCCCCTTCTTGAAGCGGATGGAAACAGCTCCCTGCTCCAGGATAAAAAGCTTACTGGCTCGGCCCCCTTCTTCGCATAAGGTGACCCCCTCAGGGGCCATTTCTTCCTGGCAAAATTGAACAACAACTTTAAGTTCTTCATCCGTTAGACCCCGGAAAATCTCAACATTTCTTAGCCTTTCAATCTTAATCATTTTTTCTCCTCTGGGAATCAAAGGAATAAAACCAAAGGTCCGCAGGAATTATTTTTAACTATTAGAAATCTCTCTCAACCACGGGTGTCCAATTAATAATCGAATAAAGTCAATTGGTTGTCTGGCATGGTGATCAGTTTTGTGCATTTTGGTGGTACGAGTGCCGATAAAATGGGCTTTTTCTCGAAAAGTGAGACACTCAAAAT
>VGSF01000139.1 GCA_016875165.1 Deltaproteobacteria bacterium | reverse complement strand
CTTGAGGGTGGACAAACTGTCCTTACCCTTCGATCTTTAATCTTGAGCAATCGCTGGGAGGAATTCTGGACCTATTTCATAGGCCGTCATTTTCCCGAAATCCAAACGTAATATCAGGCGTGCACCCGTTGAGGATTACTTGATATCGAAGTTTACCGATGATAGCTTCCACCAGAGCTTCTTGCAAGTCACTTAATCCGTCATTCCGGCGAAAGCCGTCCGCCTCAGGCGGACAGAATTGCTCGAAAATCCTGGATTCCGGGTCGCGCTTCGCTTGCCCGGAATGACGACTTCCTCTTGCTTTCAGGAGTTTTGCAAGGAGCTCACCATTCATACATTAAGAAAACACTAAAGGAGGGTTTATGGAACTATTTCAAGAACTCGAAAATATAACTCTGGAACAAATTGCTCCGGGGATCCGGCGTTTTATTTTCACCTTGAACCAGGTCATGAGCATTTATTTCGAAATCGACCCGGGGGTAATGGTGGGATATCATTCCCACCCCCAAGAACAAATGGGAATGTTGATTAAAGGGAAGATGAAGTGGCGAATTCAGGGGAAAGAAACGATCCTGAAAGCTCCCGCTCTTTATCGCATTCCCTCGCAGGAATCCCACGAAGCCGAGATTCTGGGAGACGAGCCCGCCTTAGTTCTCGATATTTTTTCTCCCATCCGGGAAGACTTTCTGAAAAAGGAACCCCCCGGATATTTACTAAGGAGTCCATAATTGATGATCTCGTAAAAAGTCCGAAAGCTCCTCTTCCCGTCATTCCGGCCCCGTATCAAGTACGGGGTAAACTCCAGCCGGAATCCAGTTATTTAAAGGAGTTATCAAACCTCTGGACTCCGGTTTTCACCTGTCTGCCAGGCACAGGCAGGCCGGAGTGACGACTTTTTTCGAGGCCATCATAATTGATGGTTTCGTAAAAAGTCCAACCACATGTCATTGCGAGGAGCGTAGCGACGAAGCAATCCCATAAAATCAAGCGCTGGGGAATTCCTCCCTTTTGTAAAGGGAGGGAAGGAGGGATTTAGTATCTGGTGTCTACACAATTATGGACTGATTAATAATCCAAAAATGGTGAATACCCTCCACCAAAGACTTGATATCCGGAATAGGGGGGGAACGTTCCTCTGGGAAGCGCTGAAGTTCCACGAGGGAAAAAGAAATAGGTTGAAAGAATGTTTAGGCTAAAGGAGCCAAAGAGAAGAAGGACCTCTCTTTGGCTCCCAAATAGAGTAAAACTATTTTTTCAGCCAGGGGGGCAATTGATACTCCACTGTTGCAATTTTAGAGGGCCATACCACGCCCCGGCTCCCGTCTTTCCTCCACTGGGCAATAGGAAGCTGGCGGTAACCTTCTCCGTACCGGGGGTTGTGGAGTTCATCGAAAACATAACGCCCGGCCACTCCCACATAATCCATTTTTTCGATGATGGGAACCAGCTTGTCAGGGTCGGTCGTTTTGGCTTTTTCCACCGCCTCCTTGTACATATGAATGGCATCATATGTATAACCAGTGGGATAGCCCGGAGCCAAATTAAATTTGGATACATACTTATCATAGAAAGGAATCGTCTTGGGAGTTATGGCCACGCGGGGCGTATAGACGACGATCGACTCGCTCTCGGCCTTCCCGCCGCTATCCTTCCAATAACGTTCATTCACTCCGGTTCCGGAAACGCCCCCAATCATCGGGCCCTTCAGGTCAAACCATTGTTTGATATAAACAGCTCCGTCCACGTGGGCAGAAATCTCATAGATGAAGTCCGCCTTGCTCTTGATGATTTTGGTAAAGATCGGGGTGAAATCCTTGGTTTCAGTGTCAAAAAATTCTGAGTAGGCAATCTCCAATCCTTTTCCCTTAAAGAATTCTTCGGCGTCTTTCACCATTCCCCGGGTCCAAAGCGCATTCTCGGCCATAATGGCCATCCGTTTAGCCCCGTGCTTTTTCACCGGCAGGTTGTAAATGAATTCATGGACCGCCGTGGAAAGGTCGCCCGAAAGATGCATTACCCGAAACCAGTACTTATAATTCGCTAAGTCCGACTTCAAGAGATCGGACAAAGCTTCCGAAGCCGCGCCGGTGGCGATGAATATTTTTTTGTAGCGGGCCATCTGGTCCATGACCGCCTTGGCCACTCCTGACGAGCAGGTTCCGAAAACAACATCGCATTTGTCTTCCAATACGAGTTTTTTAAAGGCCATGACTCCCTTTTCGGGTTTGTATTCGTCGTTGCCCAAAACCAGTTCGACCTTTTGTTTCATGATCCCGCCCTGAGCATTGAGCTCCTCGACGGCCATTATGGCCGCGTTTATCTGGTCCTCCCCGGAAGGGGTCTTAAAAGGCGCGATCACTCCGATTTTAATGGTCTTGGCGGTTGCCAGGCCTGAGGTCAGGAAAAAGAAAACCGTTAGAACCGTCCCGATACCGATCACCCAACTTCTCCTTTTCATTTTCATCCTCCTTTCTGGATAGATAGATAAAGGATAACCTCCCGGTTTCGGTTATCCCTATGTCATTCCCAGGTAAGCTTCCTGGATGGATGGATCCTCGAGCAAATCTTTAGCTGGCCCCTGTTTGATGACGTGCCCTTCTTCCAAGACATAGGTAAAATTTGTTTGTTCCAGGGCCAACCAGGCATTCTGCTCG
Organism: Deltaproteobacteria bacterium; assembly: GCA_016875165.1. Taxonomy (GTDB): domain Bacteria; phylum Desulfobacterota; class SM23-61; order SM23-61; family SM23-61; genus JAHJQK01. Next base: position 7,206 of record VGSF01000139.1, on the reverse strand, counting down.
ACGAGCACCAGAGTGAGGCCGCGTTGGTTGAGGGTGTGAAGCACCTCAAAGATCGAGCCGATCACCAGCGGAGCCAAACCGAGAGAGGGTTCATCAAGGGTTAAAAGTTTGGGGGCAGCCATGATTGACCGGCCGATAGCCAGCATCTGTTGCTCGCCCCCGGAGAGGGTTCCGGCCATCTGTTTGGGCCGTTGCCCCAACACTGGGAGGTAGTCAAAGACCCGTTCTAAATCTTTTTTGATCTCTTCTTTATCCTCCCGCAAAAAAGCCCCCATGAACAAGTTCTGTCTGACAGTCATATTAGGAAAAAGCATTCTGCCCTCAGGGCAGTGTATTACTCCCCTGCAAATCACCTCCTTCGGAGTCATGTGGATCAGTTCCTCGTTGTCCAGGAAAATCTTTCCTTTTCCGTGCACCAACCGGGAGATCGTCCGCAATAGAGTGGTTTTCCCAGCTCCATTGCTCCCGATGAGCGAAACGAAATCTCCTTTTTCCACTTGCATGCTCAGGCCATGTAGTACGCGCACCCGGTGATAAAAGGATTCCAGGTTATCGATTTTAAGCCAGGCCAAGTTCGCTTTTCCTTTCGCCCAGGTAAGCCTGTATGACTTTGGGGTCATTGACCATCTCAGTAGGGGTCCCTTCGGCAATTTTTTCTCCAAAATGCATCACCATCACTTTTTGGATCAGTTTCATCAACTCCTTTAATCGGTGTTCGATGATGACCAGCGTCAATCCCCGCCTATTTAATTCCAGAATCATCTGGGATATATTTCCGGTTTCCTTGCGACTCAACCCTGAGAAAGGTTCATCAAGAAGGAGGATCTTGGGATGGGTGATCATGGTCCGGGAAATGTCCAGAAGTCTCAGTTCACTCTGGTTCAGATTGTCCACTTCTTCCCAGAGCTTGTTTCCCAGGCCGATCTTGGTGAGAATTTCCACGATTTCTTCTTTCTGCCGGGAACTGGACGTGCCTATGGCCCTGGCCCGGTGGCAGAAAGAAGGAACAATCATGGCTTCCATGACCGTCATGCCCAAAAATGGTTTCACGAGTTGCCAGGTCCGGGTCAATCCCAGGTTAACTACCTGGTAGGGTTTTTTCCCTCGAATATCATGTCCGTCCAAAAGCACGGAGCCTGAATCTGGGGCGTAGAATCCGGAAAGGACGTTGAATAGGGTTGTTTTGCCCGCACCGTTCGGGCCGATGATGCCAACCCTCTCGCCCTGGTGAATGCTGAAATTAATGTCGCGAAGAGCCTGGAGGCCACCGAAGGATTTAAAAATGCTTTTCACTTCCAGAAGGCTCATGATATTCCTCTTTCCCCAGAAGGAACCGTTTTGCCCGGGGGTTGCGTTTTACGAAGGGAAGATTCACGAACCCCTCCGGAGCCAGGTAAATGAAGACAATCAAAAGGCCGGTATAGATGACGATCCGGTAAGCCTCCACCGCCCTCAGGATCTCGTTCAGGGCCGACAGGAAAATAGCTCCCAACAAGGGACCCACGATGGTTCCCATTCCTCCGATCATGGCCAGGAGAACCACAAGGACGGAGATGGTCCCAGAAAGCATGGTCGGACCGATGTGCATCTGGGCATGGGCGTACAGGCCGCCGCCGATCCCCGCTAGAAATCCGCTGATGGCGAAGGCTTCTATTTTGTAGTAGGCGGTATTGATGCCCGATGATTGAGCAACGTCTTCGTCGGCCCGGATGGCTTTGAGAATGATGCCGTGTTTGGACCTGGAATAAAAGATCAACAGGAAGTATACGCCCACCGTGACCGTCCAAATCAGGTAAAAATCGGTGACCGGACCTGCGGTCAGGCTTTTCAAACCGGAAATTCCTTCTTCCCCGCCCGTAATTTTATAAAGGATGAACGCCAGTTTGTAAAGAATACCGGCAAAGGCGAGCGTGACCATGGCAAAGTAGGGCCCCTTCAGGCGGAGGGTTAGATACCCAATCAAAAGGCCAATCATCCCCGCCGTCAAGGCGGCCAGAGGAATGGCCATAAGCGGAGGAAAGAAAAACAAGGAATTGAGAACCCCGCTAAGATATCCGGCTCCTCCGATAAAGAAGGCAAACCCAAAATTCACCTCGTGCGTATAGCCGGTCAGGATATCCCAACTCATGGCGAAGATGGCATAGAGGACAGCTAATATCAAAATTTCCACGTACAGAATATTTCCACTGACCAGAGGGAAGATTCCCAGGGCGAGCAGAACCAACAAACCCACAGGAGATTGCCGCGAAAGCGGAAATGAAAATATTTTGGCTGTAGCTCCCATACTTAGCCCTGTTTATACCCCATGATCCCTGATGGCTTAAAAATCAGAACGAAAACAATCACCACCAGGGAAATCATCTCGGTTAGTTGCTCATCGATAAGAAAAGACGTTAAAATCTCTGCGTATCCCAGAACGAAAGAGGCAATGATGCTGCCGGTGAGAGACCCCATGCCTCCCAGGATGGCAATGGCAAAAGCCTTAATCAAAGGAAACAACCACATTTCGGGCACGACCGAAGACACCGGCGCGATCAAAGCGCCGGCCAGGGCCGCCAGTCCTGCTGAAAGTCCAGAGGTAATCAATGTGGCTCTTTCCACGTTGATTCCCATCAGAAGGGCCCCGGTTCGCTGTTGCGAAACGGCGTCTATACTTTGGCCCGTCCTGGTTTTCTTCAGGAACATCCAGAGTCCAGGCAAAATCAAAGCTGCGATCGGCAGGATGATCAATTGCTGATTGATGATTTTGATTCCGGAGATCGAAAGATGCCCTTCGACCAGGCTGGGTACAGATGTTCCGGAAACGCCGAAGAGGAGGGACATGACCTCGCTGACGAACAGGGCTAATGCCAGCGTCATAACCATGGTATAGATGTGGGAGTCAATTTTCCTCTTGAGGAGAAGGTAATACACCAGACAGGCCAGGGCCGAGACCGAAGCGGCCGCCAGCAGGACCGAAGAAAGGAGCAGGACGCCTCCCGGAGAATTGAAAACGAGGCTGTAAAAAATGAAGGTGAAGTAGGCGCCGAGCATGTAGAATGTCCCGTGCGCCAGATTAAGAATACCGCCTACGCTGAAAACCAGCACGAACCCCACCGCAATCAAAGAATATAGGGCTCCCCGGACCATGCCGATGATCAAGATATCCATTTCAAATCGAATTCCCCGTTAAAAAGCATTCACCCTAAATCGAAATAAATCGGTATCACTATCAAAAACTTGCCGCTGGCATAGACGAACTGATTTTTTAAATTTATTGGGACACAGATTTTCACAGATAATTATTTCTTTTTATTTTATCCCGATAGTCTGTGTGTACATCCGTGTCCAAAAAGGAAATTCCTATACAATTAAATTAATCTTCGAGAAACCGAGTGAATCGAAATCTCATACCTCAACCCATGCGCATTGAGGGGATTCAACCAAAATTCTGATCATTCAATGGATGATGATCTCGTAAAAAGTCTAAAAATGCCCTTTTCCGTCATTCCGGCGGAAGCCGGAATCCAGTTCTTTCAAATAGTTATAAGTTCTCTGGACTCCGGTTTTCACCTGTCTGCCCGGCACAGGCAGGCCGGAGTGACGACTTTTTACGAGCTCAGTCAATGGATTACAGGCAAAGCTTAATGAAAACCTTAATGGAAGAGTGTGTGGTTTTATAATATTTCGAATTATTTGTCAACAAAATTTTTTGGTCTTTTCCGGGCCAGATTTTCCATCAATCTTTTTCATTTCCAATCTACCACAGCTCTTACCTCAACCCCTTGACATTGCGCCTCGCTCAATGTTCAATGTTCAATTATCAATGGCCAATGATCATTGCTAATTCCTAATTGACCATTGCTAATTGCCTCACGCCTTGCACCTTAAGCCTCGTGCCTTGTATCTTGCGCCTTTTTTATATATATCCATACGCTTCCCAGCCGCCATCGATATTGATCACCGATCCGGTCATGAAGCTGGACTCATCGCCGGCCAAATAGACGGCCAGGCCAAGAAGTTCTTCCACTTCGCCGATGCGGCCCATGGGTGTCCGTTTTTCTATGGCCCCAATGGGGAGCATACCGCTGTCGATAACCCCCTGCACCAATTCGGTGCGGATATATCCTGGGGCTATGGCATTTACCCGGATGTTCTTGGGAGCCCACTCAATGGCCAAAACCTTGGTAAGCATGTTGCAGGCCGCCTTGCTGGCGCAGTAGGCCGCCCTTGCCGGAGCGGCCACAAGTCCATAGACAGAGGTAATGTTAATGATTACCCCTCCCCCCTGGGGAATCATCTTGCGGGCGGCGCACTGGCAACCATAAAACACACCCGTTAAATCAGTGCTTAGGGCGCGCTCCCAATCACCCGGAGAAAGCTCTTCAGAAGGGACGGCCATGGAAATCCCGGCATTGTTGACCATAATATCCATCCGGCCGAAATGGTCCATCGATCTTTCAATCATTCTGGCGACACTTTCATAATTGCCCACATCCACTTCCAAGGCCAGGGCTTTTCCTCCTTCCTGGTTGATCTGCCCGGCGATGGATGAAAGCAAGTCCATCGACCTGCTGGCCAGCACCACAGCCGCTCCTTCCTTCGCATACCGGAGAGCGATCCCTTTGCCAATTCCTTTGCTGGCCCCTGTAATGATGGCAACTTTTCCTTTAAGTTTCATGTTTTCCATCCTTCCTTCAACCATATAAAGTCATAAAAATCTTCAAGCAGTCTCTTCCGCCGGGATCTCCTTTCTCTTTTTCCTCATCCAGGGAATGAGGGGGGAGACAAGGAGGAAAATAGCCAGTATCAGGGAAGTCTCGGGCAGAAGCATGTTTTACGAACTTCATTGATTTTGCTCATCCGAAGCTAAAATCTTCCCTAAAACGCTTTCTTTAGCCCCGGGAGCTTCCCCAGGAAGGTAAATCATCACACCTCCGCGCACAGGCCGGGTGACGATCTTTCCTTCTTCCGCCATTTTTATGGTAACTTCGACCGGATTTTTCCCGAAATGTTCCTTGAAGGCCTGGTTGAAACCGCTATAGACGCTGTGAATGCCCCGGTAGGGTGGTTTGCGCAGCCGTTTGATTGCCCTGAAGACAAATTCCTCTTCGCTAATTTTGGCCGTACTCTCTTCCATTTTCCACCTCCAATTTTTTAGTTATTTCGGCAAAAGTCTTTTCCTGGTTTTCTAAAAATTACTGAATCGGCACACAAATCACCATGTTTTTTTGATGACCCTGGTCAGAGGCGTGCGTCCATATCCAAAAGAATTCTCTGAATTTTTATTTTTTGATTCGCTTCTTTTCATCCATAATACTGCCAACCTCCTTCCATTTTCCGTTGGAATAGATCAAATAAACATCCCCCATGGCCGTGTCGATCACCCAGGCAGAATTCCTGTCATATCCGGCTATCTGGTACTTTCCTCCCTGCTGGCTCATCTGGGGGGCGAAAGGCCCTCCGGCAGCAATGGAAGTATCGCGCCAGTGGAACAAATTACCGGCAATAAAGCCGAGCATAAAAACTGCCCCCAGAAAAATAGCTTTGACACTTAAAGGAAATTTTTTTTCCATAATCTTTCCCTCCTTTGCGGATATTGGTTTAGAAACAGTCAGGGGGAACAGGAATAAAAGGCTGCACTGGCGAAGGTGACCACTGACTGTGTTCCTGTATCCAGCGATTGATCATATTTAAGAAGCCTACCTTCCCGCCCCCGGGAGCCAAGCAAGTGCAGCAGGGTATAAATCGGAGGAAGGCCGCAGATACGGCGCCGGTCTCTTACTCGCCGAATGGATTCGTAGAACCCTTCGGCATCTTTCCGTTCAGCAAACCCGATAAGGCTACGATCCTCATCGGCCAGTGATTGTAGAGAAAAGCGATTCGGGGCCTCGGCATCCCCAAAGCGCAGGCCAACATGGGCCAGGTCGGCGCTGGCCAACAGGCAAATTCGTTTGGGGCTTCTTAAGATGGCCATTTTAAAAGCCTCGATGAAAGGGGCCACCCCCGGCAATTCCATTGGGCTAATGTTTTTCTGGATGGCTTCGTGAAAGGAGCCGCAAAGTACAGGTACAATCTGGAAAAGATCCTGTCGTTGCCAAAGGGATCGGAGAAAGATGAGCTGCAGCTCAATGGAATGCTCCCCCTTATGAATGAATTCATCTTCATATAAATCGAAAGGAAAACTTGTTTCGATTTCGCGAAGGAAATCTCGATCGGTTTCCACTGGCCCCCAGGGAGTCTGAAAATTCTTTTGCGTAAGGACAAATGGTCTTTGGGTAGCGGAATGGGCCGTGCCCAGAATAATGAATAGATCGGCAGAAGATGATTCTACGATGGCCCGGTGAGCCCAGGCATAACAGCTCCCTCCCCGGCTGTAGTCAATGTGGGGAGCGATGGCTCCCAGAAGGTCTCCAGTTTTTTGGCCGATGACCGGCAATCCCGGCCCTTCAGGAGAAGTAAAAGAGGATTCGATCATCCTCCTTAATGAATCGGGGTCGTCCGGATAGGTTTCCCCATCAAGGGCCATGGGTCTCAGCGAAGCTTTTTTAAAAGCCTCAATAATCTCCCTTTCCATCTGACGGAATCGTTCGCTGTCCAGCAGAAAATGCTCTTCCAATTGGTTGGCGAGCTCCAGAATCTTTTCCCGGTAAAGAAGCTCTCCAAAGCGGCGCATAAATTCCATTTGAATGTCCGTAATGGAATGACAGCCATCAAATAATCTGATGATGAAGAAAGCCGGATAGGGGTAAAAAAGAATTTTTCCTGAGAGATTCAGCGGATCTCGCAGGCAGATCACCTTCTGGCCGGCGTAGTCTGCCGGAAAAATATCCACCTGGCGCAATTTAGGGTAAAAGCTTTCTGCTCCCATGAAATTCCTGAGATTTATTTTTTGGGATTGGGAATTTGAAAAATTTTTCCTGGCCAGATGTTTATAATGGTCTTTTGGGAAAATGTCAAGGAAGAAACCTATGTCGCGGGTAACCCTTCAGTCACGGGTGGGTGGCCAAGGTCGGAAGAGGAAAGGTTCGGCGTAAAGGCCAAGGGCGCCCATGGCCGGGGGACCAGTCCAGTCCGCTTGGAACCATGAGGCGCTGATTTCTCCGTGGATGGGGCGGGGCTGACGCCTTCCGCCTCCTCCGGCGGAGGTTCAGTGAGTGCACCATGAACAGGGATATCCCAGCCGATGCTTCCGGCGCGTACCGGCCTGGCCCCCCGGCCAAAACA
>VGSF01000138.1 GCA_016875165.1 Deltaproteobacteria bacterium | reverse complement strand
CTTAGTAGCATTGGAATAATGGGTTAAATGCGCCTCAAACAATGATTGATCTATTTTCCTACTCTTCTATTCTTCCATCATTCCGGTATTCCATTTATTCCGTTTTTCATTCTCTTCACCTGCCAGGGCCGGGTTTTCCATCTCTGGTGTAACCAGAACCAGTGATCGGGATATTGGCCCACATAGCGTTCAATAATTCTGGTGAAGAGTTCTGTGTTTTTCAAAACGTCTTTGTCTTTATCGCCGGTTTTTATCAAAGTTACCTCTGGATCAATGATCACCCGGTAGCGCCCGTTATCTTGCCGAATATTGAAAATAGGGAGGACCGGCGCTCCTGTTTTTAGCGCCAACAGAGCCAGACCCACGTTGGTGCAGGCCAGTTCACCAAAAAAATTTACAAAGACCCCTTCTTGCCAGGCCATATTCTGATCAAGAAGAATTCCTACGGCTTGGCCGTTCTTCAATAGGCGCATGATCCGGCCCATGGCTTTCTGTTTTGGGACCGTCTGATTGCCTGTCCAGGTGCGCAATCGTTCTACAATTCCATCCATGAACCAGTTATCCAGTGGCCGGACAACCACATGGCAATTCTGTCTAAATATTAAAGGAAATGCCGCGGCCATCCATTCCCAGTTGCCGAAATGGGCTGTGAGGAAGATAACTCCTCGGCCTTTTTCAAGAGCCTGTTTAAAATTCTCCGACCCCTCGATGGAAACATAATGGCCTACATTCTGCCCATTCAACCGGGGAATAAAGGAAAATTCAGCCAGCACTCTCCCCAAATTCTGATAAACAGAGCGGGCAATCCGCTCCCGCTCTTTTAAATCCTTATCTTGGAAAGCCAGAGCTAAGTTTCTTAAGGCGATCGTGCGGTGCCGCCCGTCGAATACATATAACAACCGGCCGATTATTTCCATGAACCAGATCCTTGATGTTAGCGGGATATGGTTAATAGCCGACAGAAGAAATTTTTGCGCCCTAAGTGATAGACCTATTTTTTCCATTAAATACGATGATCTCATAAAAAGTTAAAATTGGGATGGCATAGTAAAAAGCTCTCCGCCACAGGCGGACAAGGCGCGCAAAACCTGAGGAGTGAGGCGTACTTACAAGGTACGCCGCAACGACGAAGGTGAAGCGCAATCCGCCTTAGGCGGACAGATGGACTTTTTACGAAGCCATCAAATACGTTTCACTTAACAAGGCTTAGCCTTGAAAACAGGAATTCTTCAAAACGGGGCAAATCGTTGCCCACGAAAACATGACGGATGGAAACTCCCCACAATGGAATTATTCCTTGCTTAAGACCTTGACAGCGCACCAGATCTTTTTCGGTTGTCACCATTGCTTCAACCCCTAAGTCCCTTGCTTTTTGAGAAAGCTTTTCCCATTCTTTAGGACGATACTCATGATGATCGGGGAAGATGACAAACTCGGCGATATCGGCCTTTAAGTTTAAAAGAGTTTGCTTAAATGAAATAGGTCTGGCAATGCCGGAGAAAGCCAAAACCTTCTTTCCCTTCATGTATTCTGCGGGGAAGGAAGTTTCTTTTCCAAACATGCGGATTTTACCCGGGGCATATTCAACTTTAAAAATGGGGATTCCCTTTAAAAATTTTATTAAATTTTGCTTTAATATTTTTAAGTTATCATGTTGCCCGGCCTTTGTCAAAATGATGGCATCGGCCCGGCGTAGCTGACTTAAGGATTCCCTGAGTATTCCCCGGGGAAACAGGTAGCCGTTACCGAACGGGGAAGAAGAATCGATCAAAAGGAGGTTTAAGTCCCTTTTTAGAGGAAGGTTTTGAAAACCATCGTCCAGAATCAAGACTTCGCTTTGAAATTGTTCAATTGCATATTGACCTGACCGCCATCTCTTTTGGCCAACGATTACCGGAATCCCACTTAGTTTCTTAGACATCAGATAAGGTTCATCACCAGCATGGGATGCATCCATGAAGGTCTGTTTCCCATCGGAAACCAATCTAAAAGGTTCAGAAAAATTCCCTTTATACCCTCGGCTAAGGATGGCCACCCGTGAGCCCTTAGATTTGAGCATCTCCGCAAGTAAAACAACGAAAGGGGTCTTGCCTGTGCCTCCCAGGGTAATGTTTCCCACACTTACCACCTTGCCGGCAAGAGAACGAGTGGGGAAAATCCCCCGCTCGTAAAGATATACCCGAGCCGAGTTCCCCCAGCCATAAAAAAAAGAAAGTAAGGAGAGGGGGGAAAGCAGTAATTTCCTCAACGAACTTTCTTCTTGGGTAGCGATTAAGTTATTAAGTAATTTCTTAAAATATATCATTCAACACTTTATAATTATTATATTATCCCCCATTATAATATCATCTTTAAATTTATTGTATAGGAAATTTCCTTTTTCAACTTTGATGATCTCGTAAAAAGTCGGAAAACCCCTTTCCCTGTCATTCCGGCGAAAGCCGGAATCCAGTCTTTTCATATAGTTATAAATTATCTGAGCTCCGGTTTTCACCTGTCTGCCAGGCACAGGCAGGCCAGAGTGGCGACTTTTTACGAAGCCATCAACACTTATCCTTTATTTTTTCGGTTTTAAGAACTCTGTACTACTTACCTGTAAACTCTGGAAATTTTGTCAAGCATCCGCCAAAAAAATCGGATAACTTTCTGAAACTATAGGCACTTTAGCTCACTTTAGTTCACTTTGGGCACCTTTGGTTGCGGCTACGCCGCGCTGTGCCCTCTGTGGCTAATTTATCCTCGTCCGCCACTATGTTGTTGACTCCCCTTTCTACTTCAGCCGCGCTGAGAGCTTCGGTCTCTAATTTATCCTCGTCCGCCACTATGTTGTTGACTCCCTCTAAATCGCTGTCGATGAATTGCAGCAGGTAAAGTTTTCTGTATTCCCCATCTTTTTCCAAGAGTTCTTCGTGAGTTCCTTCTTCGGTGACAGCGCCGTTGGAAATGACCACAATGCGGTCCGCTTTACGGATAGTGGAAAGGCGATGGGCAATCACCAGAGTGGTCCGTCCCTGCATTAGATATTCTAAGGCTTTCTGGACTTCAATCTCGGACTCCGAATCCAGAGAAGAAGTGGCTTCGTCCAGAATGAGAATCGGGGCATTTTTGAGCAGGGCTCGGGCAATGCTGATTCGTTGACGTTCCCCTCCGGAAAGTTTCACCCCCTGCTCCCCGATTATCGTGTCATATTTTTGAGGTAAATTCTGAATGAAGCCGTGGGCATAGGCCGCATCAGCGGCTTTGACAATTTCCTCAAAAGGTTGGCCGAGCTTCCCGTAAGCAATATTGTTCTTCACCGTATCATTGAATAGGATAGTCTGTTGAGTGACTATGCCTATCATTGACCGCAAGGATTCTACTGTAAAATCACGGATATCAAGGTCATCCAGGAGCACCTGCCCTGAGCTAACGTCGTAAAACCTGGGTAAAAGATTAAGGAGAGTGGTTTTTCCCCCTCCGCTTGCCCCGACAAAGGCCACCATTTCCCCTGTCTTAACCTTAAGATTGATATTTTTTAAAATCCATTCCTCCTCGTATTTGAAAGATACCTCTCTATACTCAATCCCCTTTGAAACGTTAGTAATTACTTTGGCCTCCGGTTTGTTACGGATTTCGGGGACAGTGTCTAAAATATCGAAAATTCGGGAGGCCGCCGCCAACCCCTGTTGCACCGTGTTGTTTACGTTGCTCAGACGTTTCACCGGCTCATAGAGCATCAGAAGGGCTGCCAGAAAGGAAAAAAATGTTCCGGGAGTGGCATCTCCTTTGATGACGTTATAACCTCCATAAAAAACTATTAAAGCTATGCCCAGGCCGCCTAACACCTCCATCAGCGGATGGGAGATAGCCCGAACGCTAACTGACTTTATTGAAATCCCGAAGAGTTTTTCATTCTCCAGGGCAAAGCGCTTCCGCTCATACTCTTCCATGTTAAAAGCCTTGACGATGCGGCTTCCAGAAATCGTCTCCAGGAGGATGGAAGATAAGTCCCCCATGGTCGTCTGGCTGCGAGTGCTATAAGACCGGAGTTTTCTTCCAAATTTCACGATCGGATAAATAGCCAGTGGAAAAACAACCATGGCCGCCAAGGCCAGCTTCCAGTCCCGGTAGAATATCACGAAAACTAAGCCTACGATGGTAAAAACATCTTTCAACAGGCCTGTGACGGCATCGGTTACGGCCCCCTGAACCAGGTTTACATCATTGGTGATGCGGGACATCAGAATTCCGGTGGGATTCCTGGTGAAGAAAGAAAGTGAGAGTGACTGAATGTGATGGTAAATTTTTTCCCTGAGGTCGGCAATGATTCGCTGGCCCACATAGGCCATAAGGTAGGCCTGACCATAATCAAACAGGCCTTTCAGGATGAAAAGAGCGACAATGGCCAGAGGAATGAGCTTTAACATTACCAGGTCCCTTTTAAAAAAAACGTCATCGAGGACCGGTTTAACCAGGAAGGCTGAGGCTGCCGTGGCTGCGGAGACAAAAAGCATGCAAATCATGGCCCCGGCCAGGCGGCCCCAATAAGGTTTGACAAACTGTAAAAGCCTACGGTAAAGGGTCATAAAATAAAACAGGTTATAGGTGAGGCTCTTGCAAAACTTTTAAACACCGTCATTCCCGCCCCCGCTTTCGCGAGGGTAAACTTCAGCGGGAATCCAGGGTAGCCTGAAAAATCTGGATTCCGGGTCGCGCTTCGCTTGCCCGGAATGACGATTGAGCGCCAGATTTTGAGATTTGCAAGAACCTCAGGTTATAGACAATTGGCTACCGCTAATTGATAATTGACCATTGACCATTGATCATTGAGCATTGTTTACTGAGCGATGTCGAAAGTTTTCACCGATCATCTCCAAGGCCATCTTTGCGACGCGCTCTGCCGCCCCGGGAGTGCCAAGTTTTTCGCGCACTTCGGCCAGGGCCTGGATCATCTCCTTCCGGTAGGATTCATCATCCAATATTTTGAGCGCTTCAGCGGCGATCCGTTCACCATTAGCCTCTTTTTGCAGAAGTTCGGGCACAACACGTCTGCCGGCAACGATATTCACCAAGCCAATCCAATTCATCTTCACCAGCGCTCTCGCGATCAAATAGCTCACGGGAGAAACTTGATAGACGATCACCATGGGTGTGTTAAGGATAGCCGTCTCCAGAGTTGCGGTACCCGAGGCAACGATGGCCAGGTCCGCGGTTTTGATGGCCTGATAGGTCTTGTCCTCCACAAATTCAACGGGAATAGACGGGTACTGCCAGATTTTCTTTACCTCCGGCAAACTTAAAGTAGGGGCAATGGGCAGGATAAATCTTGCCCCTGGTTTCTTTTTCATTATGATCCCGGCAGCCCGGGCCATGCTGGGCAACAAGGATTTAACCTCTTTAGCCCGGCTTCCGGGAAGGAGGGCGATAAGCGGGGCCCCTCGCCATTTTCTTTCGTTAACAGGCGAAGTTTCCTCTTTACTTACGTACAGCACATCGAGGAGGGGATGGCCGACGAATTCCGCATCCAGACCGACGTTCCGGTAGATGGAAATTTCGAATGGCAGGATGACGGCCATTTTGTTAACCCGGCTGGCGATTTTATGAACCCGGCCCGAGCGCCAGGCCCAGACCTGAGGGCTGATGTAATAAAGAACCGGCACCCCCGCCCTCTTGGCTTCCCGGGCCAGGAGGAGGTTGAAATCCGGAAAATCTATAAGCACCAAAAGAGCCAGGTGGTTTGTCCGGATAAATTTTTTTAATTGCCGGTAGGCTTTGAGCAAGCTGCCGATTCGCGAGAAAACCTCGGTAATGCCCACCACGGCCAACCGGGAAGAGTCGATGATGATCTCCACCCCGACCTGGCGCATAAGTCCATTCCCCACCCCATACACAGAAACATCCGGACACAGGCGGATTATGGCCGTAGCCAGGCCGGAGCCATGAAGGTCTCCGGAGGCCTCCCCTGCCACAATAAGGATTTTTTTCTTTCCAGAGCTCAAAAAACAATCTTCTTTCCTGCGACTGCCCCTTAACAGGAGGAGTCCATAAGGCTATTCCTTCTTTCATAAAAAGAGGCAACGGAAGGGATCTTTTTTATATTCGCCTGAATCTGCTCGTTGATTTCCATGGCTAGGGCCAGGGCTTTTTTTCCATCTTCCCCTGTTACTGCCGGAGTCTTTCGCTTAAGGACCGAATGGATGAAGGAATTAATTTCCGTCTGTAAGGAATCTCCTTCTTCCACTTTTACCTGATCCATAGAAATTCTAACTTTTTGTCCCTCATGATCGAGGACACGATGGTATATGGCCGCCTTTTTTGCGGCGTAATCCACGGTTAAATAGGTGTCAGGCTGAAAAATGCGCATCCGCCTCTGGTCTTCAACGGAGATGCGGCTGGCCGTGATATTGGCCACGCATCCGCTAACAAACTGCAGGCGCACGCTGGCAATGTCCACCCTGTCCGTGAGCACCGGAACTCCCACAGCATGAATTTGTTCCACTGCAGAATGAACGAAGCTGCCGATAATATCCAGATCGTGAATCATCAGGTCCAGCACCACGTCCACGTCCGTGCCCCGGTCCCGGAAAGGAGTGAGCCGATGGGATTCGATAAAAAGGGGCGTCCGGATTTTTTCGCGCACAGATAGAATAGCCGGATTAAACCTTTCCAGGTGGCCTATCTGTAAAATTCGCCCGCATTGTTTAGCCGCGGCAATCAGGTTTTCCGCTTCCCAGAGGGTTGAGGCAATGGGTTTTTCCAGGAGGACATCGCATCCGGCCTGTAAAAAATCTTTGGCCACCCGGTAATGCTGGTCAGTCGGGACAACCACGCTCACTGCGTCCACTTTCCTTAAGAGCTTATGGTAGTCGTTAAAGACTTTGGCCCCAACTTTTTCAGCTAACTCTTTAGCTCTATTTGGAATAACATCCACCAATCCGGTGATTTCGACCCCGGGGATGGCGGCATATTTTTGCACGTGGAACTTACCCAGGTAGCCGATGCCGACAACCCCGACTTTCAGTTTACGCTCCCCGGATGATTCGCCTTTTAAATGCCCATGAGGCATAATTTATTCCTGTCGGCTTCACGGATGACTTTTTTCATATCAACCACAATGGTCCTTCCGGCTTCGACAGCCAGAGCAGATGCCCCGGCCTTTTTTAAGGTATGGATGGTCGATAGTCCGATAACAGGTAGATCCAACCGCAGGTCTTGCCTGGGCTTGCTAACTTTGATGACCACTACATCGCCCCGGCCCAGTTTTCCCCCACGACGGATGGCTTTGTTCGTTCCCTCGATGGCTTCCACGGCCAAAACCATCTGGTCTTTGACCACCACGCTCTGTCCCACATCCAGGCGTCCAACCTTTTTGGCGATCTTCCAGCCAAAATCAAGGTCCCGTTTCTCCCGTTCCGTGGGCTGCCTCTCAGTCCAGCAACCCTTCGGAGCCATGGCTTCTTTCAAAAAGGCTGCTGGGCTTTCCACCCGAATTCCTTCGCTTTCAATTTCCCAGGCAATGGCCCGCAGAATGGCGTCATCTTTCCTGTCGGGAAGCTGGCTTAGAACTTTGATGGCCCGAAGGTCAGGTTTGGCCCGGGAAAAAAAATGGGTCTTAGCCACTCCGCCGGCAAAGATAGCCCTCTTTACTCCTTCCTGCAAAAGAAGATTGATGATTTTTCCCAATTCCCCGATCTGAACCCAGTGCAGGATATCCACAAAAGATTTTAAATCTTTTCGTGTCTCCCCGATATGTCCCACAGCCACAACCCTATGGCCGGCCGCCCGAATGTTCTGGGCCAGAAGCGCTGGAAGTTTGGTGTTCCCGGCAATCAGCCCTATGGCTTGCTTCATCGACAGACTCCCCGTTTGGAATTCTTCAGAAAGGCCAGCAAGTGTCTGATCTCCGGTAAATCCGGGACTTCTTTTTCGGCTTTTTCCAATGCTTTATTGAGAGTTAAATGAGAGCGAAAAAGAATCCGGTAGGCCTGTTTTAAGGCCGCCAAAGTCGCTTCCGGAAAGCGGTGCCGCTTCAAGCCCACGGAATTCAGCCCGAAAAGTTTAGCCCGGTTTCCGGCAGCGCACATGTAGGGGGGAATGTCTTTCGGAACGCCGGAAGCTCCTCCGATAATGGCATAACAACCAACTCGAACAAACTGGTGGATGGCTACCAGTCCTCCGACGATGGCGAAGTCTTCTACTAAGATGTGCCCCGCCAATGTTGAGGCATTGGCCATAATGACCTGATTGCCAACCCGGCAATCGTGGGCGATATGTGAATAGGCCATGATGAAATTGCCCTGCCCCAGAATCGTTTCTCCTCCTCCTTCGACCGTGGCCCGATTGATCGTCACAAATTCCCGGATGACGTTGTCGTTCCCTATGATCACCAGGGTCGGCTCCCCCCGATAACGCATGTGCTGCGGCGCCGCGCCGATGGAAACAAAGGAGAATAGATGGCATCGTTCGCCGATCTCGGTCCACCCTTCCACGATCACATGGGAATCAATTATGGTGTCCTTACCGATGCGCACATTTTCGCCGATCAAACTGTAGGCCCCAATTTTTACCCCGGGGGCAATGGTAGCCCGCGGATGGACAATCGCTGCCGGATGGATATCCAAGATTTGCTCCTTCTTAAAGCTGACAGCGTTACGCGATAAGCGTTCAGCTTTAAGCAGATTCTATGGTGAACAGATTTGATGGTTTCGTAAAAAGTCGTCACCCCGGTGAAAACCGGAGTCCAGAGAGCTTATAACTATTTGAAAGAACTGGATTCCGGCTTTCGCCGGAATGACAGAAAGACGCATTTTCAGACTTTTTTCGAATTCAACAGATTTCGTTCAGGCCTTTTCTTCTTTGTCTGTTTTTCCACAGATTGTTGTTTGCTGATGGCTGTTTGCTGATGGCTGACGGCTGACGGCTTCTTCCAATATTTTAACCTTTTTCTCCAGGGCGGACAAAGCTCGTTTCATTTCAGGCAATTTAGAAAAAAGGGATTGGGCCCTAAGCCACTCGCGGTGCGGAAACGCCGGGGTGCCGGATATGACCTGGCCTGGTGGCACATCTTGGCCAACGCCGGACTGAGCCCCCACCATAGCGCCATCGCCTATGGTGATGTGTCCCACGACCCCTACCTGGCCGCCCAGGACGACACGGTTCCCCACTTCTGTGCTCCCCGAAATTCCCACCTGGGCAACGATCAAGGTGTCCTCCCCTATTGTTACGTTATGCCCGATCTGGACAAGGTTATCGGTTTTTACTCCTCTCTTGATCCAGGTTTTACCCATGGCTGCCCGATCGACGGTGCAGTTGGCCCCGATTTCCACATCATCGTCCACCTGCACCATGCCAACCTGGGGAATCTTCACGTGCCGGAATCCGTCCCGTGCAAAACCAAAACCGTCGCTCCCGATAATGGTTCCTGGATGAATGATTACCCGCTTTCCGATGATACACCGGTCCATGACCACCACGTTGGGATAGAGAATCGTTCCTTCTCCCACCCGGGCGGATTCCCCTATATAAACGCCGGGATAAAGAACAGCCAGGTCGTCTATCTGGCTGCCATTGCCGATGAAGACAAAAGGGTAGATGGAAACATCCTTGCCGATTTTCACTTCCTGGCCGATCTGGGCTCGCGGATCAACTCCCTTTGGGAAATAAGGTTGTTCCGAGAAAAAGGCCTGGACCTTGGCATAGGCCAGGTAAGGGTTCGGGGTATGGATCACTGGTTTGCCGCAAGGAGGAAGGGACGGAGGGACAATGGCTGCGGAAGCCTTCGTTTTTTCCATTCGGGAGATGTTTTTAAGCGTGGCCAGAAAGGTGATCTCCCCTTCTTGGGCTTCTTCCAGGCTGGCGACTCCTATAATCTCGAGAGTAGCGTCTCCCTCAACTTTTCCTCCGACCAAAGCCGCCAGTTCTTCGAGCGTGGCCTTCCTTTTCATTGCTTCTCTTTTTCCCGAATTCATTTTTGTTTCTGGTCACTACTGTCCAAATAAAAATTTTAACATAACATAAAACGCTATGACTTCATTGGATAATTGCAATATTTTGTACGGGAACGATTTGAATTTTGAAAAAGGCTATACTCCCCTAAAAAAGGAGGTGGCCAATGAATCGAGGTCGTACAATCTTCGCACAAGCCATGC
>VGSF01000137.1 GCA_016875165.1 Deltaproteobacteria bacterium | reverse complement strand
TTATTAACACCCCCACCCTAACCCTCCCCCATCCAGGGGGAGGGAATTTTGGATCCCCCAGTATCTCCCCTCCCCTGGCGGGAGGGGGTTGGGGGGAGGGGGATAGAAAAGCAAATTCCTATACAATCCAGTTAAGGTTTTCCTGCTTGCCGTCCCCTGCTTCAGATGTCCATCTTGACCCCGGCCTTCTTCAGGTCGGCGATTGCTTCGGTTTGGGCTTGTTTCATAGCGTCGGCGGCCGATTGCTGTTTCGTTACGATGCGCTCCAGGGCTTTGTTAATCTTGTCACCCACCTGGGGAAATACGGGGACGGTGCGGTACTTCATATAGCCGGTTGTCCCGCCCAGCTCCAGTACCCTCATATAGAGAGAGGCGATATCCTGTCCTTTATGGGTCATATTCTTCCTGAATTCGGGGCTGCTGATGACCGACCTGCGGCAGACGGGGGTGTAGCCTTTCTTTAGCGCCAAACGTCTTACCATTTTTTTACTCAAGGCCCACTTGATGAATTCCCAGGCCGCTTCCTTGTTCTTTGCCCCGAGAGGAATGCCAAAGCCGTGGGAGTTGATACAGGGAAACGCGCCCGCCGGGCCGGCAGGCATGAAGCCAAACCGAACCGTTTCGCGGACCTGGCTCTTCTCCGATTTGGCCAGGGGAAATTGCCAGGAAATGCTCTGGGTCTGGATGTTGGCTCTCCCTTGCAGCATCGCGGTGTGGGCCTGATCCATGGTATAGGAAAGAACGCCGTCGGGAGAGTACTTTCGCAGCAAGTTTGCGTAATACTCGGCACCCTGGGCCACTTCGGGCGTGTCCAGCGTGGGAGTGAGGTTCTCGGGGGGGTCTTTGAAGATTTTTCCGCCGAACCCCATGATGTACGGCACCAGGTGCCAATGGTGGAGATTATCGTTGACGAAGGCCTTGACATCTTCCTTGTTGTTTGTGGCTTCACATACCTTGGTGAGGTCATCGAAGGTTTCGGGGAGCTTCAGACCCGCCTTTTCGATAAGGTCTCCCCGGCTGGCTGCCATGATCATGGCCCCTGCCTCCCAGGAAAACCCATACCGGTTGCCCTTGGCATCGACCAGGCATGACTGGGCTCCGGACACGAAATCTCCGGGTTCCCAGTCGGGCTCCGTCAGGTTGGGATCTTTAATGAAGGGCTCAAGGTTGGTGAACCAGCCGGCGCCGATCCATCGTCCCGAATAGATGAAGGTGATGTTCAAAAAATCCCAGGCTCTTCCTTTGGTGGAAAGCTCCAGGTCGGCCCGCTGATTATAGATCGGAAATGAAGGAAGCTCGAGGTTGACCTTCATGCCGGTCGCCTCCTCGAACTCAGGGAGGTATTCTTTTATGTGATTGGCGTGCATATGCTGAAAAGTTGCCCCATTCAGGGTTAGGCCTTTGAACTTCTTGGCTTGGCCCAAGACAACCGGGGCCTTCAAGCCCACCGCCCCGAAGGCGAGGGTCGCGGCCGCCGACTTCAAGAACCTGCGCCTGCTCATCTTCCTACCAACATTTTCCTTGCTCATAATATGCCCTCCTTTCAAAGATGATAAATATCCCTTCATGCCGCCGCAAAAAGGGAGCTTAGGGTAAACGAAAGTCTACCTTAAATTTTTAGGGCGGCTTCCGCTGCTTCTGCCAGGGCTTCCATCAGTTCCCGGGGCCTGGCAGCGTCGCCGACAACGAACACCTCGGATATTCTTTCTTTCAAAGGATTGGCCAGTTCATCATTGGGTGCCGACCCCAGGGCCATGACCGTGGAATCGAAACCTTCGAGTTTCCCGGTTCCCTGGGAATCTTCGATCCAGAGGCCGTCCTTTTCAAAGCGTACGGCCTTGGTTGACGTCCGAACCTCGACCCCCTTGGATTGCAACCTAAGATTCAGAAAATGCTGGAGGTGGATAGGCAGATCCAAGCCGATCCCTTCCCGCATCTCGATCAAGGTGACTTCCTTGCCCTCTTCCGAAAGATAATCCGCCACCTCGGCTCCAATCCCGCCTCCGCCGACGACCAGGACCCTTCGTCCAAGAGACGTCGGCTTGGAAAGAGCTTCCCAGGTGGAGAAGGTTGCGGCTTCTCGGATTCCTTCGATGGACGGAAGAAAGGGCCTGGCTCCGGTCGCCACAATGGCCGCGTCCGGCCGTTCTTTTTCCAGGAGGGAGGGCTCGAAAAGTTTTCCCTTGACCACCCGGGCCCGCAAAATTCGTGGCCATGGGGGGCATAACGATGCGGTTGCTCAACTTTAAATTTCCGATCTGAAAAGGATTGGAAAGAGCTGCCAAGCCTATCATGGTGAACCTCGCGGAAAAGATAATATGAAAAAATGGATCTCGATTTTGCCGTTAATTCGCCGGGCACGAATCAACCTAAAAAATCAAAATTTAAGGCGGTGAAGTATAAAATTTCTCATAGCGAGGATTTTGGGGGTGATTCACCTGACAGGGTGGTTTTTCCCCCCGCAGGGCGTGGACGACCTGATCTGCTGCCGTCATGCCCATACGGTACCTCGCCTCCTCGGTAAACCCCGCGATGTGGGGAGTCACGAGGATCTTGGGATGTTCGATGAGGATCCGATCCTCCGGAGGTTCTTGTTCAAAGACATCGATGGCCGCCCCAAGAAGTCTTCCTCCATCCAAGGCTTTCATCAGAGCGTCTCGGTTTACCAGCCCGCCTCTGGCGGTGTTGATCAGATACGAAGTCGGTTTCATCATGGCCAGCTCGCGGTTGTCAATTATATTTCGGGTTTCCGGGGTCAGCGGTAAGTGAAGGGACAAAATATCAGCCTGCTGAATGACCCATTCTTTTGACACCGGCTCGGCTCCCGCTTCTTTGAAAACCTTTTCATCCAGGATCTGGTCCCAGGCCAGAACCTCCATTCCGAAAGCTGTTCCCAGTTTACCCACCCGCCGCCCGATTTGCCCGAAGCCAAGGAGCCCAAGCGTTTTTCCCCTCAACTCCGTCCCGGAAAATTTCAGGCGGTTCCAGCCGCCCTCGGTCATCTCGGCCCATCCCTGTGGAATTCGGCGCGTGATGGCCAGCATTAGGCCAAAAGTGAATTCGGCAACCGCATCGGAGTTGACCATCGGTGTATTGGTCACAACGATTCCGAATTCATCTGCCGCCGGCAGATCAACGGTGTTGTACCCCACGCCTTGGACCGCAATTATGGCGAGGTCGGGCGCCTTTTCCATCACCTGCCGGGGGATGGGCAGGATTCCCACAATGAGGGCATCGGCGGCAGAGATTTCTTGCATAAAAGCAGAGTCGATCCTGGCGGGGATTATTTTTACGGATGCCCCGTTTTCTTCAATCCTGATCACTTGATCTTGAACCCAGGACTGGGCAGCGATGATGGCTTTCCTTTTTTTGTTTTCCACCTTCCGAAGCTCCTTGCTTTAACCTCAAACGGAAAAAGCGCTGCTAAAATTGATTCTATTTGGAACTTTAGCTTTTTTCAGAGACCCCCTCATATCGATCCTTTTTGTTTGCAAGCTTTATTTTCTTTTTATCAGTTGAATAACGGGGGGTAGCACGATCGAAAGTAAGGCGATGAAAAGAAGCGTGCCGGCTATGGGTCGAAGGCCTATCGCCCATACATCTCCCCGCATCATGAAAAGGGATTGGCGGAGAGTCTTCTCCAACATGGGCCCCAGGACCAACGCCAAAATCAGAGGAGCCATATCGAATTTGAGTTTCCGTAAAAAATATCCTGCAACTCCCATGATGATAAGGATATAAAGGTCGAGTAAGCTGTTATTGACGCTGTAGGTACCCACCAAGCAGAGCAGCAAAATAAGCCCCATGAGAAGATGCTGGGGCAGGCGGAGAATGCTGGCGAAAACGCCTACCAAGGGAAGGTTGAGGATGAGCAGAACAACGTTCCCGATATACATGCTGGCCACCACTCCCCAAAAAATTTCCGGCTGCTGCTTCATGAGTAGTGGGCCGGGTTGGACCCCATGAATGATCAGGGCCCCCAGGAGCATAGCCGTTGCCGGGGCAAAGGGCACCCCCAGGGCCAAAAGGGGAACCATGGCGCCGGCTGTTGCGCTATTGTTGGCCGCCTCCGGCCCGGCCACCCCTTCAATGGCCCCCTTACCAAATTCTTCGGGATGCTTGGAGATCTTCTTTTCCAGGGCATAAGAAGTAAAGGTGGAAAGAATCGCTGCTGGCCCGGGAATTAGTCCGATTAAGAAACCCACACCTCCCCCCCGGAGCATCGGAGGAAAAGCCCTCTTCCATTCGGCAAGAGTGGGGAAAAGCTCCCGGAACTTGACCCGGATCATTTGGGGAACCCCTGTAATCCTTTCGGCGATCAACAACACCTCTCCGATCCCGTAGAGGCCCATGGCCACAGGAACCAACTCAATCCCCTGGGACAGCTCCAGATTCCCAAAGGTAAAACGCGGGAGACCGGATATTGGTTCCATCCCCACTGTGCCTAATAGCAGGCCCAAACCGACCAGGAGAAATGATTTAAGAGCCGAGCCCCCGCCGAGCCGCGAGAGCAAGATCAGACCGAGAAGGGTCAATGCAAAGTATTCCGGAGGGCCGAATTCAAGGGCCAATTCGGCCAAAAGGGGGGCAAAGAACATGAGGGCCACAATCCCTAAAGTGCCGGCCACGAAAGATCCCACCGCTGAGACTGCCAGGGCTGCTCCGGCTCTCCCTTTCCTGGCCATTTGATATCCATCAATGGCCGTCACCACCGAAGCTGCTTCCCCAGGGACATTGACCAGGATGGTGGTGGTCGAGCCGCCATACATGGACCCGTAATAAATCCCAGCCAGCATGATCAGGGCCGTGGTCGGACCCAGGGCAAAGGTAGAAGGGATCAGAAGAGCCATGGCTCCAATGGGCCCAATGCCCGGCAACACACCCACGATTGTTCCAACCAGGACTCCGATGAGGCAGGCCAGCAGGTTGGGACCGCTCAAAGCGACTCCAAAACCATAGGCCAATCCCTGAAGTGCATCCATAGAGTTAAAAAGAGAAGAAGCCCCGGGGCAGGGGAACCCCGAGGATAGAGAAAAAGAGATAATATGATAGGCCCGCGGTAACGATAGAGATGAAAACGATTTTTCCCCAACTGCGCAGGCCCAATAGCCTGAGGATCGCCCCCATCAGAGCGATACTGCAAATTAGGTATCCCAAAGGGTTGAGAAAAAGTACAAAGAAGAAGAGCGCTGCCGCCACGGCCACTACCCGCTGGCGGTCTTTTCCTTTAGGGAAAGACTCTTCCCGATCCGGCTGGGTCTCTTTTGCTTGGTACGACTGAATGAGAAAGGAAACGCTCAGGACAATCAGGGCGATGCCAACCAGCAAAGGATAAAGCCCAGCCCCTGGGCGGGCGGCTGATCCCATCGGGAGTTCGAGGCTTTTGGCCAGGTAAACGCCCCCCAGGGCAACAAAGCACAAAGAAGCGATCGGCACGGCTCGAATCATCAATGTCACTTTCCCTTAAGATCGAGACGCTCTACGAGCTTCCCGTTCGCCTCATAATCTTGGAACAAGCGTTTCTTTAGGTCCTCCGGACCTTCATAGGAAATGTCAAACCCCTTTCCAATCATGGGCTTGGTGAAAATCGGATCTTCCATACCCTTTTTAAAAGCTTCATGGAGTTTCGATACGATCTCGGGGGAAAGCCCTTTCGGCCCAAGGACTAAGTAGTACACACCCATGGTGATGTCGTATCCGCTTTCTTTAAAGGTCGGCACATCCGGGAAAATGGGGTTTCGTTTCTCCTCAAAGATCCCCAAGACCCTGGCTTTCCCGGCCTGAACATGGGGCAGGACTTCTCCATGGTGCTGGGAGATCGCCTCCACATGCCCTCCGAGCAAAGCGGGTACGCTTTCCGCTCCGCCGGCAAAAGGAACGGTGGTCAAATCAATATTGGCCATTCCTTTTAATAGCTCCACATCCAAGTGGGGAATGGTGCCAATTCCGGGATGCCCTACTCGAATTTTTCCCGGGTTCGCTTTAGCATAAGCTACAAACTCCTGGATGGTTTTCCAGGGAGCTGTGCTCTTCACCGTGAGGCAAACAGGAATATTGACCAGTTTGAGGATCGGCGTGTAATCCTCCGGAGACCCATACGGAAGTTTGGTGCGGTGGGGCTGAAGGGTTAAGACCGCTACCGCACTGATGCCGATGGTGTATCCATCGGTCTTTGCTTGAATGATCTCCGCTGCCCCAATGGTACCCGCAGCCCCCGGCCGATTGACTACGGCCATCGGTTTGGGGAAATACTTTTTAGCGGCCTCGGTAATGGCCCGGGCGGTCATGTCCATGGCCCCTCCTGCCGGGAATCCGCAGATGAAGGTGACCGGCTTTTCCGGATAGGAAGCGTAAAGGGAAGGCCTTGCCAAGAGCACGATGCCCGCTGCCAGAATCGAGATGAAAAATAAAGTCCCTATCTTTTTTTCCATTTCCCTCCTCCTTTCTTGTCCGTGATGTGCTTCGAAAAAGCTCATTCAAAGAGGTCCAGAACAACGGCTCCGTCGGCCTGCGCCGGAGCCGGCACCCCCAGGGCATAGGCTAATGTTGGTGCAAAATCCACTAACCGGAACGGTTTTTCCCGACGCTGGTTCGTCTTGATGCCGGCTCCTGTCAGGATGATTGCGGCCTCCAGCGTACCCTTTCCGAATGTGCCATTGGGCAGGGCTGAGGAATGAACCCCGCCGTAATGGGGGTCTTCAAATTCGACGAGATTACTGCGCAAGACCGCCGAGGCCTCATAGCCGGCTTTAAGAGCGTAGATCACATCTCCGGAGTTGGGGCCGCAGTGGAGGAGGGACATGGCATCCTCCCGACGCAGGGCCAGAACCACCGGTCGTTCTTTACTTTTGGGTTCTTGAACGTTGTGCAGGAGATTGATGATCTCATCGCATACCTTCTCGTATTCCTTTCCTGGCTCCACGATGCCCTGCGGATCTCGACCTTTGAGGTTCACGTAAATCTGCACGCCCCACCCGTAGGGGGCAAAGGCCTTGGTCCTCGACCAGTCGATGACCAATCTTTCCTCCCCCTTTTCGGTCCTCTCCCGGTTCACCTCGAGAAGACCTGCGTTGATCAGAATATTGTTGATCATGAATTCGCAGCAACTTGCGGTGACCCCATGGTCGGAAATAACGGCGAACAGGGTGTCCGGGGTCGCGAACTTCATGAGGGAGCCCACCAGCCCGTCCATGAGCTCGTAGCAGTAGTCGATGATTCCCCGCTGGTAATCCGCCTTGTCTTTGTCGTAATCGAAGCAGGCCGGATCCCACTGGAAGAATTGATGTTCGGAAAAGTCGACCGGATGCCACTGCATCATGAAGAGGTCCCATTTGTATTTGGAAAGAACATAATTGGCCGCCTTTTCCATCCACTTGGTGTGGTATTCAATGGTTTCCACAAAGGTTTGGTCGTCGATCCACCCCAGGTACAGAGGCTGCATGCCCGTGTATTCCAGAAAGGGGCCGTAGTTTTGGATCAGTTCCTTGGCCAAGGATTTGGGATGGGTGAATTTTTCCGTGGGATATACCTGGCTGGCGTATAGTTTGAAATGCTTGGCATCAGGGCTAAGGTCCATCAGCTTGAAGCGGAAGCTACCGGATATCGGGTTGCCTGGAATTTTGAACTTTTCGATTATAAATTCACTGTATTGCCCCGCTTTTAAGTCGGCAATTTTCTTGGCCACATCGCGGAGCGGCGAGATGATCAGCCGGTCGTATCCCTTTCCTTCTGAATCGACCAAAAGCAGATGGTATCGCACCTCCCCATCCCCGGGTACGATTTTGATCGCTGATTCCAGAAAAGGTGAGGAACTCGCCGGTACGTTGGCCCAGTTTTGACCTGGGGTGAAAGCGATCCTGTCGGCCGCCCGGTAAACATCAGTTGTATAGCACCGGTTTGGATGGACGGCTACCTTGGAGCTTCCCCAATAGAACTGGATCAAACCCGAGGGGGCGCAGTGGCCGTCCACCTGGTACCCGTTCTTGAGTTTGGGTGGCCAGGTCCCCGGATATTTCAGGAGAAAAGGTTTTTTCCCTAATTTATCCATGACCTGCCAAATGGTCTCCGCCTTGTTGAATTTCGCATCGAACCCCGAATGAACCACATCGAGCGGCTCACCCGGATTGTGGATCGTCATATCATAGACTCCGCTTGTCCCTGGATAGGCCCCTGTCTGGATCACGTTCCAGTTCGGTTGTGTGGCCGTGGGGTACTCACTCCAGGCCCTGGTGGTCGTCCCCTGTCTCATTAGCTTTTTCATGTGGGGTAATTTTCCGGCCTTTATCAGCCGGTCCAGAATTGGAAGGATCATGCAATCGATTCCAATGACCATTGCTTTTTTAGCTCTTGCCTTCATAATAAAATCCTCCATTTTTTAATGTTGTAACAATTGAGCTTCTTGCAAAAGTCCGTAATTTACCCTTCGACAGGCTCTGGGTGAACGGGCTTAGGTTGAAATTATTTAGTTTTTCCGTTCGTGGTGAGCCCTTCGACTCACGGTTCGCCCTGAGGTTCTCGAAGGGTGAACGGTTCGCTCAGGACAAGCTTGTCGAACCACAAAAAAATACTTTTGCAAGAGCCTCAATTTTTAATAATTTAATTGGGCTACCTCCTTGACTTCCCCACATAGAGGCTATCTACATGATAATAAAGACTTTTTCTATATTTTGCTGTACATACATAAAAAATATCGAAAATATTATAAAATCCAATATGTTATAGATAATTTGGAGGAGTCAAGGAGATAGCCCCATAATTTAATTGTATAGGAATTTCCTTTTTTATCCCCCTCCCCCCAACCCCCTCCCGCCAGGGGAGGGGAGATACTGGGGGATCCAAAATTCCCTCCCCCTGGATGGGGGAGGGTTAGGGTGGGGGTGTTAATAACTTGATTGGAAAAACATATTCAATTTGTGCCCCCAACTAATTTGGGAATATTTTAAAATATTCCCCTATGTTTCTTTGGTTATCTGCAAAAATGAAATAGATTAAATAGCCGCTCTCAATATTTCCAGGATTTCCTCCGGACTCGCTTTTCGGGGGGATAGGGCGTTTTGAAAATTGGCAGCAGCTGTCTCGGATATTTTCTCAAGGCGTTCTTCTTTTACGCCATACACTGACAAGCCCTTTGGCAATCCCACATCTTTCGACAACTGCGACAGTGCTTCAACGGCCTTTTCAGCCGCTGCCCTTTCAGACAAGCCTTCCACCTTTTCCCCAAGCGCTTCGGCAATATTCACGTATTTTGAAACGGCTCCCGGCAGCATGAACCGCATGGCATGGGGTAAAACAATCGCATTGGCAGCACCATGAGGAAGGTTATAAAATCCTCCCAAAGGACCAGTGATAGCATGTACAAGACAGAGTTTTGTATTAAGAAATGCCATGCCAGCCACGAGGCTTGCCGTCATCATGCCGTCCCTGGCATTAATATCGCTGCCATGGTGAACGGCTTTTCGAAGATGGAGACTAACCAGTTCAATTGCCCTAAGGTTCAGTACATTTGTGGCCGCCCATGATTTGATGCTTATGAAGGATTCAATGGCATGCGTCAGGGCGTCGAGACCTGAATCCCTTGTAGGTTCCGGCGGCAGGCTGAGGGTAAGGCATGGATCTAAAAAAGCGACAGCAGGTGCAATGTACGGACTGAAAATTCCCAGTTTTACCTTTTTATCTGGATCGCTCAATACGGCAACATCTGTGATCTCAGCTGCTGTTCCTGAAGTGGTTGGTATGCAAATCACTGGCGCGGCCGGATTTTTTATTTTTCCCCAGTTGGCTGGTCCAAGATAATCAGAGGCCGAACCAGGGTTGGTCGCAAGAACACCGACGCTTTTACCTACATCCATGGGGCTACCGCCGCCCAAAGCAATGACTCCTTGGCAATTCTCCTCAGAGAAGAGCTTTTTAGCTTTGTCGGTGGTTTGAACCGTTGGGTTAGCTTCAACCTCATCGAAAACAACGGTTTGGATCTTCCCTTCCTTTAATAATTGTTGAATACTATCGAGGGCCCCCGATTTGGCGACGCCACTATCCGTAATGATTTGTACCTTTGCCAGTTTTTGCTGTTGGCAAATCTCACCAATCTTAAGAATACTATTTAAGCCATAAAGGATTTGCGTTTTTATCTGATATTCAAAAACTTGAAACAATTTCATCTCCCCTTTAATACTTGATGGATTTGCAAAAAGTCCCGTTCTTGTCATTGCAAGGAGTTCCGCATTTGCGGGAGGACGAAGCAATCTTGTATTTTCGGGCACTTATAAAAACGAGATTGCTTCGCTGGCGCTCGCAATGCCCTTTTCCGTCATTCCGGCCCCGATTTTCATCGGGATAAACTCCAGCCGGAATCCAGTATTTTCAAATGCTTATAAATACTCTGGACTCCGGTTTTCACCTGTCTGCCAGGCACAGGCAGGCCGGAGTGACGACTTTTTACGA
>VGSF01000136.1 GCA_016875165.1 Deltaproteobacteria bacterium | reverse complement strand
ATTTTGAGTGTCTCACTTTTCGAGAAAAAGCCCATTTTATCGGCACTCGTACCACCAAAATGCACAAAACTGATCACCATGCCAGACAACCAATTGACTTTATTCGATTATTAATTGGACACCCGTGGTTTCTGGTCTATCCTCTTGATTACTTCTTCGGTAAGGTCCAACACGGGGGAAATGTAGAGAATAGTGGGCTGGTTTTTTTCCAGGATGACGGTATATTTCCCTTCCTCCCCCATTTTTTTGACTATCTCTTCCATGGTTTTTAAGATGCGGTCGGTTAATTCCCGGTCTTTCCGGCGCAGGTCTTCCTCATAGTCACGCTGCAGCCGCTGCAGGGCGACCAATTTTGCCTGATAATCGCGTTCTCTATCTTTGCGCACGCTCTCGCTCAGGACCGCTCCGCGTTTTTCCAGGTCTTCTTTGATTTTCTCCAGTTCTTTCTGCCTTCCGGCAAAATTTTTCTGCATTTTTTCCACTTCCGCGGTAATCAACTTTTTCGCTTCCTTGCCAGCCTCGCAAAAATTTAAAGCCTTTTGTATGTCCACGTAGGCAATTTTTAACGGTTCTGCCGCCAAAGCCGGCAGAAGCCAGGCCAGCAAGAATACCCATGATAAAAGTAAAATCCAGACTCTTTTCATCGATTTCTCCTTAATATTAATTTTACCGCAAAGCAGTCTAAAAAAAATCCCAACATAAATTAGCCACAATTAGCCACAGAGGGCACAGAGATCACAGAGTTCTTAAAACCTAAAAAATAACGGATAAGTGTCAACTATCTAAAGCGATCCGCCTGAGGCGGGCTAAAGTTGAAAAAGGTAACAGTTTAGCGATTTGAAAAAATGGTATAAAAGCCTTTGTTGAGGGCCGGGGGTTAGAGCGGAACGCGCCGGAAGCATCGGTTGGGTTTCCGCATGGCCACGAGGACAAAAGATCTTTTCCTCCGGAGGAGGCGGGGGTTCTTGCCCGCCCCATATGCGGAGAAATCAGCGCCTTATGATTCCAAGCGTTACGCTCTGGCCCCCGGCCCCCGGAACCCCTTGGCCCTTACAACACACCTTTTTTCAAAGAGCTAAAGTGTTACGAAAAAAGGAATTCCTTATACAATGAACTTAGAATTCGGAAATCGGCAAATTCCCAAGGCCATCTTCGGTCTTTCCTTATTTACCTTAAAAGAACGTTCCGATGGAAAACTCCCATCCCTGGCGCTGCTCGTCTTCTTTGGGACTTAGATTGTAACCCCACTCCAGCCTCAGGGGGCCGATGGGGGAAATCCAGCGGAGCCCTCCTCCCACACTGGTCCTCAAATTTTCCATCCGATAAGGCTCCCCTATGTCAAAGGCGTTACCCGCATCGAAAAAAATAAGACCTTTCAGTTTGATTCCCGGTATCAGGGGGAACGTGGCTTCAAAATTAAAGAGCAACTCTTTGTCGCCCCCGATGACTTCGCCGGTAGCGGCTTTGGGGCCGATGGTGAAGGCTTTGAATCCCCGGACAGTGTTGATCCCGCCCAAACGGTAACGTTCATACAGGGGAATGGTATGGCCTTCATTGCCCTGGATGAACCCGATTCGGCCCCGGCCCATAAAGGTCATTTTCCAGAAGGGGGTGGTGAACCAGGCAGAGCTGGCTGAGTATCTGGTGAAGAAGTTGCTCCCGCCCAACTGGCCTCCGGCATACTCCACACTGACCGAGTTATCCGAACCCTTGCTGGGTTCTAAAAAATTATCGCGGGTGTCCCGGCGCAAAGCGGCGCTTACGCTGCTGGTCGTTGAAGTGCCCACCTGTTCCTGGATGAGGATCGAGGCAGCATCTTTTACGTCGCTTATGTCAACCTGTTCATATTTGTAGGAAGAATACCCGCGTACATACTCGAACAACGGAAATCCGAAGCGAACCCCGCCGCCGGATTTTAAGACTGTATAATCGGTGTACTCTCTGCGAGTGCGGTAGATATCTCCCCCCGCAGAGACGCGCGTGTCAAAGAGCCAGGGTTCAGTGAAGGAAAGGTTGTAGTACTGCGAGATGGCGCCCAATTGCGCGGAAAGGGACAATTTTTGACCACGGCCGAACAGATTAGCCTGGGAGATCTGCACCATGGCCATGAACTGGTCGATCGAGCTGTATCCGGCCCCTACGCTTAACATCCCTGTCGGGGCTTCTTCGACCTGCACATTCAGGTCCAGTTTATCGTCTGCGCTTCCTTTCTTGCTGCTAAGATTAATCTCATTGAAATAGCGCAATATGTTCAGGTTTTCCCGGCTTTTCTTCAAGGAACTCAAGCTGTAAAGTTCCCCTTCCACGGCTTTGAGCTCCCGGCGGATGACTTTGTCGCGGGTCTTGGTGTTGCCCATGATGTTGATCCGCTCAAAATAAACTTTGCTGCCTTTATGGATGTCAAAGATTAAATCCACCAAATTGTGCTCTTTATAGAAGATGGTTTGAGGGCTGACATCTACGAAGGCGTACCCTTTATCGGCATACTCGTCAGTAAGCTGAGAGATACTATCCCGCACCTTGTCCCGGTTGAGGATTTCTCCTGGATGGACGTGTATCAGTTTGAATAAATCCTCTCTTAAAGTGATCAGGTCGCCTATGATGTCCACCTTGCCCACTCTGAACTGGCGCCCTTCTTCTATCGGGATAACAACAGAAAGTTGGTGTTGGTCATGGGTTACCTGAGGTTTACCCACTTTCATCTGAAAGAATCCCTTTTGCATATAAAAAGCCACGAGAGCATCCAGGTCCCTTTCCAGGGTCTCCTCTTTAAACGTCCCGGCCTTGGTCATCCAGGAGAAAAAGCTTTCCTCCTTGGTCTCGGGCAGCAGCTTTTTCAATTGTTCATCGGAGAAATGGGCATTTCCTGAGAATTTTATGTTGCGGATGCGGATCTTTTTATGCTCTTGAATGTGATATAGAACAATCGCTTCTCCCGGGCGGGGTGTTTCCAGCTCATACTTTACTTCGGCGGCAAAAAAAGCCTCTTCCCGGTATTTTTGCAGAATTTTATTCATGCTTTCTTTCACGACATTCAGGTTTAGTACGGTCCGTGGCTTTAAGTCTATGACTTCCTGAAGCTCGCTAATTTTTATGGCTTTGTTGCCCTTAAATTTAATTTCCTTTATGACCGGCTTCTCCTCGACAATGAAAACGATTGCTTTCCCCCGAACCCAATCCCGCTTTTCCGCCCGGACATCCTGGAAGTATCCCATCTGGTAGATGATTTTCAGGTCTTCGCGCACGCTGCGGGGAGATAAAATATCCCCGTCTTTTAGCTTAATCTGGGCCCGGATAGCGCTTTCATCTATGGCTTTATTCCCTTCAATCAAAACTTTGGCAGCTAACTCCTTTTTTAAAATCTTTACACTTATTTCCCGGCTTAACCGGCCGGCGATTTGTTCCAGGCTTTCCGGATCTTTTCCCTCAGCAAAAGCTGAAACAAATGCCTGAGGTTGATGAACGTCCAGGATTCGGGCATCCAAGCTTATGGATCCGTTTATGCGGGTGGCGGATCCATAAACGATGTAATCCGCATCTACTGCCGCTCCGATTGCCCGGATCTGCTGTTCTTCTGGCTCCATTCGTCCGAAACGAGTCAAAGCCCCTTTTATCTTCTCTTCCTCCACCAGAATAATCCGATCATCTTTGGCCAGTTCCGTGGAAAGGGTTTTGGCCGCCTGTTGCGGCCAGTTCTCAACCGTTGCCTGATCGGCCGCATAAACCCGGAAGGGGATGAGGCCAATCTTCACCACCTCTTGCCCCCAGGCTTTGCCCGGTAGCAAAGCAGCGTGGGTCAGCAATAAGAAAAACACTCCCAATATAATCCGTTTGTTCATCTACCCCAGTTTTCTCCCTCAGCCTTCGGGTCAGGGTTGCCTTTTTAATAGTTTTTTTACCCGGGAGATCCATCGCTTCTCCCTTCCGCTCGCGGCCAATTCCCCCCTAAGGAGATCAGCCGTTTTCATACAACTGGCCATCCACCAGAAGAACCCGGCGGTTCATTCTAACAGCCAGCGCGGGATTATGCGTTACGACAACAATCGTGATCCCTTGTTCCCGATTAATGTGCACCAATAAGTTATGCACTTCCTCGCCGGTTTGCGTATCCAGGTTTCCTGTCGGTTCGTCGGCTAAGATCACCCTTGGATTCAGCATCAGGGCCCGGGCTACGGCTACCCGCTGTTGTTCTCCTCCGGAAAGCTCTCCGGGTTTATGCATCAGGCGGTCGCCCAGCCCTAATTGGTTTAAGATTTTTTCTCCGTTCTTTTCCGCTTCTTTAAGACTCATGCCCTGAATTAAACCGGGCATGATGGTGTTCTCCAGGGCGTTGAATTCCGGGAGCAGGTGATGAAATTGGAAAACGAATCCGATGTAGTGATTCCGAATCTCAGCCAAATCCGCTTCGCTGCGATTTAAAAGGTCCATATCCTGGAAATAGACTTGGCCCTCGGTAGGCCGTTCTAACGCCCCCAGGATGTGTAAAAGCGTGCTCTTGCCGGCTCCGGAAGCGCCCTCGATTGCCAGCATCTCGCCCGGCATGATCGTAAGGTCGATGCCTTTCAGGACTTCAATAATCTTGCCACTTTTCCCGAAGATGAAAGATTTTTTCAGACCCCGGACTTGGAATAGCGGCTGGCTCCCCGATTTCATGGATGGAATCAGACCAAGCCCTCCTTTGCCGGGCTTTCCCGGAAGACCCCCAGAGCCTTCATTTTTTCTCCCAGACGAAGGTGCAGGGATTCTTCGAGAATTTGCCTGATTTCCGGATGGTCACTGATAATATGATCGAAATCATCTTTGGCCAGGCGAAGCAATTCAGCCGGCCGTAAAACTTTTACCGAAGCCGTGCGCGGTCGGCCCGTTAGCAGAGAAATCTCCCCGAAAAAATCTCCTTCCTGCAGTCGCGCCAACGGTAACGGGTCTCCCTTTAAGTCCAGCGTGAAAACCTCTACCTGGCCTTTTTTGATGATGTATAAAGAATCGCCCGGAGCCCCTTCTTCCAGGACCGTCGCTCCCACAGGAAATTCCTCCATCTGTAACTTTCCTAATATTTGTTTCCGTTCCTGCGGGGGAAAGGAGCGAAAAAGCTCGGAAGTGGCCAGAAGGGTGTCTAAAACCCGCTCTTTATAAAATTGCAAAAGAACTTCGGATACGCTGGGAAACTCCCGAATAATCTCCTCCAGGTCCTGCTTGCTGATCTCCAGGACTTCCGTTTCTCCGAGAGCCTCGACGGTTGCCTGGCGCCGGGAATTGGAGAAAAATCCAAACTCTCCGAAAAAATCCCCTTCTTGCAGATCACTGATGGATATCTTTTCCCCGCTAATATTGCGCCGGAACACACCCACTTTTCCATGACTGATGATAAAAATCGAATCCCCGGGTTCTCCTTCCTGACAAATTGCCGATCCTTGGAGAAACTGTTTTGACTGAATCTTCTCCATCACCCGGGCCAGTTCTTCCTTTTTCAGGTCGGAAAAAAGCGGAATTACCGGCAGGGAGCTTAAGACTTCCTTCCAGGTAGGTTCCCCCACCTGCCGCTCGATTTTTTCTTCTGCGACCATCTCTCGTTTGGCGTAGAGTTCGGCTAGTTGATTGTGGATTTTGGACTGAGATGGATCCAACCGCAGAATGACTTTATTCACGGCGATGGCCTGTACTAAGAATCCGTTCAGGGAATATTTCTCGGAGGCCTTGCCGTAGGCCTCCAGGGCCTCTGCCCGCTTGCCCATCTTCTCTAATAAGTCCCCGATCTTAACCAGCAGATAGAAGTTCTTGGGCTCCCTGGCTATTTTTTTCTTCAAATCATGGAATTCTTTTTCGTACTTCCCCCCGGGAAACAAGCCATCCAAAAATCCAGCCATTTTGCCCTCCTTTGGTGGGGAAAAAATAAAAATTTATTCATAGCGCAACGCCTCTGCCGGGTCGAGCTTGGATGCTTGCCAGGACGGGTAGAGAGTAGCCAGGAAACTGATCCCGATCGCCGAAAAAGCCACCAGGAAGAAATCGATCACATTGGTCTTCACGGGGAGGCGCGAGATGTAATAGATGTCGCTGGGAAGGGAAATGAACTGGTATTTGGCCAGGAGGATACAAATCGCATACCCGGCGATGAGCCCCACGATCGTTCCTACCACCCCGATGATTAAGCCTTCAAAAATAAATATGCGCATGATGGATTTGGCCGTGGCCCCCATGGATTTAAGAATGGCGATGTCCTTGCTTTTTTCCATCACCACCATGATCAGAGAGCTTACTATCCCGAAGGCCGCCACCAGAACGATAAGGACGAGGATGATGAACATCACCGTCCTCTCTAACTTCAAGGCGGCAAAAAGACTTTTGTTCATCTGCATCCAGTCCTTAGTCCAGAAGGGAAAGCCCAGCTCCCGGCGAATCTTGTCGGCTACTTTCTTAACGCCATAAATGTCTTTTACTTTGACTTCCACCCCCGAAACAGCGTCGTTCATGGCCAGGAACTTTTGAGCGCTTTTCAGGGAAACGTAAGCCAAGGAGGTGTCGTATTCGTACATTCCCGAGTCAAAAATTCCGGCAACCCGAAATTTTTTCATGGGGGGGCCGCCCCCCAGAGGAGATAGAGCGCCCAGGGGAGATACCACCACCACTGTGTCTTCGAACTGGACCCCCAGGTTATTGGCGAGTTCTTTGCCGATGAAGATCCCGGGGTGGCCCGAAGACTCTTCCTCTTTCTGCAGGCTAATGAGCGACCCCTTTTTAAGGGTAGCCTCGATGTTGATCACCCGCCCGGCCGTATTCGGGTCGATCCCCCGAAGGGCAATCCCGTGAACGTTTGTCTCTGAGGTTAACATGGCCTGGCTGAAAATGAAAGGTGTAGCGGCTACAATCCCTTCGACCCCCTGCACTTTCTGGATAACCTCTTGATAATCCCGCATGGGAGAGCCATGTTGCAGAATGACCAGATGGGCATTGGTCCCCAGAATTTTTTTCTTCAAATCTTCCACAAACCCGCTCATCACCGACAGGACCACCACCAGAGCCATAACTCCCAAAGCGACCCCGGCCATGGATAGAACCGTGATCAACGAGATGAAGATCTGCTTCCGTTTGGCCTTAAGATACCGAAGGCTTATGAAAAGTTCATAACGCATACTCAATCATTTAAAAGAATATCCACCGCAGAGAGCGCAGAGGACGCTGAGATTATTGATGATCTCCACATTCTTTAGGCGCTTACGAATTAAATCCCTGGCCAAGTGGTAAAAAAAATAGACAGTAAAGTAAGCACCAAATGATAAACAAATTCCAAGCATCAAGCACCAAATAACAAATAAATTTCAAGGGCCAAATTCGAAATTCTAAACAGAATTGTTTAGGTCATTGGTAATTTGAATTTGAAATTTAGTTGGGATTTGGAATTTGGAATTTTAATCCATAGCCCTGTTTGGTTCCGGCTATGCCGGGTTTGTATGTTTGGTTCATGACTTCTCGGGATTCTCCGGGCGCATCTGCGGGAAGAGGATCACGTCACGGATGGAAGGAGAATTGGTAAAGAGCATAACCAAACGATCCACTCCGATCCCTTCCCCGGCAGCCGGCGGCATGCCATATTCCAGAGCCCTTAGGAAATCATCATCAACCAGGCCGGCTACCTCACCCCCCCCAGCTTTGACTTTAACCTGTTCCTTCAACCTTTCCCGCTGGTCCATAGGGTCGTTTAGCTCGGAAAAAGCGTTGGCGATCTCCCGGCCGAAGATGTAAAGCTCGAACCGGTCTACCACCTCCGGGTTTCGATCATTCTTCCGGGCCAGAGGGGAATCTTCAATAGGATACTCTGTGACAAAAGTCGGCTGAATCAGATGCGGCTCCGCCACTTTTTCAAAGATATCTACCAGGACTTTTCCCAAAGGTTCGTGGTCCGTTAGTTCCATCCCCAATTTTTTTCCATACTGGAAAATTTTTTGATGATCTTGCAGGTCTTCCTCTCCTAACTCCCCATACATCAGCAACCCCTCGCGGATGGTGAGCCGTTTCCAGGGCGGGGTAAAATCAAGCCGGGTGCCCTGGTATTCTAAAATCTTCCCGCCAATGAGTTCCTGGGCCAAAGAAGAAAACATTGTTTCCGTTAACTCCATCAAGTCCTGATAAGTCGCATAGGCCTGGTAGAACTCCAGCATGGTAAATTCCGGATTGTGCTGGGTGGAGAGACCTTCATTGCGAAAGTTGCGGTTGATCTCGAAGACCCGCTCAAACCCCCCCACCAGTAGTCTCTTGAGGTAAAGCTCCGGAGCTACCCGTAAATACAGCTCCATGTCTAAAGTATAATGGTGAGTTTTGAAGGGGCGGGCCGTGGCGCCGCCGGGGATGGGTTGCATCATTGGAGTCTCCACCTCCAAAAATCCCCGGTCCGTCAAAAAATTTCTGAGAAAAGTAGTTGTCCGGCTCCTATTAATAAACACTTCTCTGGTGCGGGGGGTCACGATGAGGTCCACATAACGTTGCCGGTAGCGGGTTTCCTGATCGACTAAACCATGCCATTTTTCCGGTAGAGGCCGAAGAGATTTAACCAGAAGTTCCAGCTCTTCCACCATAATGGTTAGTTCCCCTGTTCTGGTTCGGAAAAGTTTTCCCCGGACCCCGATGATATCCCCGATGTCCAGGTTGCGAATGACCTCCTGGCTGGTTTCTTCCATCTTGTCCCGCCGGAAGTACCCCTGCATACGGCCTGTTCGGTCCTGGATGTGGCAGAAAGCCGCTTTCCCGAAATTATTCAAGCGCATAAGGCGGCCGGCCAGGGAAAAAAGTTCCGGTAAGGCTTGCAAGTCTTCTTCGCTATGGTTTCCGTAAGAGGTAAGAATCTCTTCTACTGAATGACTGACCCGAAAAGAGTTGGGGTAGATAGGGATTCCTTTTCTTCTTAGCTCTTCAGCCTTCTTTCTCCGCTGGAGAAAAAGTTCTTTTAGCTCTTCCACTTGGCACTCGGTCGAATAATATAATTTGTTCCATGCAGCACAACCTTTTGGAGACCTAAAAATATCTCAATTTTTACTCTAAGTCAAGCAAGAGTTGGCGACCGCCCTCCTTCACTTTTGAATAAATTGAAGAATTCACAGTGATAAACGACGCCCGGACGGGAGGGGGATGAAAGAGGGAGCACCGGCGGGAAATAGATTGGACTATAGACCGTGCTTTTCGTCCGCAAAGGAAAGGCGGGATCGAGGGAAGGCAGGTCATCCTCGGCGGAAGCCCCGCCCTTACCCATGAAAAAAATACTGCCTTGTGCTCCCGAGAGAGTCCCCCTCCCGTCCGGGCCTGGTCCTGCTGGACACAGGGGATATGAATACTTATGTCGTGGCCCAGGCGGGAGGGCAGCCTGCGCCGCCAAAATCGGCCGGGAATAACCTTCTATTGATCATTCTCCCCTAATTTCTTAAAAACGCAGCGGGGATACAGAAGGCTAAGTGGTCAACAAAACGTAGAAGCCCCCGCCCCGGCAAGAAGAATTTAGTGCCTCATTTTAGCCAGCAGGGTTCCCTTACGCCTGGGCCTGGGAAAGCCCATCCAGCGCCGGATAAGCATTCGTAGTTCCTAAAAGTGAAGGGTGCAAGAGAGTTGGCGATTTCCTCGCGTTTCCTTTTTGTTCCGATGATGAACGGGAAACAGTGATGGTTTCGTAAAAAGTCCATCTGCGGCGTTGCGCTTCACCTTCGTCGTTGCCGCGTACCTGTAAGTACGCTTCACTCCTCAGGTTTTGCGCGCCTTGCATCTTTAACTTTTTACGAAACCATAGTTCTGATGACTTTTTGCGGGATCATCAACAGTGGATTAAAAAAAATCAGAGCCCAGAAAAAAAGGGCCTTTGATTCGTCAAAGACCCTTTTTTCTAAGTGCTCTTCACTCCCTTGCTGAAAAATTATCACTCCATGAAATCACGCCGGGTATAAAGAGATTCCAGGTTGTAACCCTGGTTTTTTAAATTCTCTTTTCCTCCTTCCTCCCGGTCAACCAGAGCTAGTACCTTGACCACTTTAAGCCCTTCTTCAATTGCCCGTTCGATCGCTTTCAGGGTACTGCCTCCGGTAGTGACAACATCCTCCACGATAGCCACGGCTGTTCCTTCGGGAAGGTTGTTTATCCCTTCAATCCAGAGTCCCCGGCCGTGTTTCTTGGATTCCTTGCGGACGATGAAGGCTGGAATCGGATTTCCCTCCAGATAACTGATCAAAGATACGGCTGTGGAAATCGGGTCGGCCCCCATGGTCAACCCCCCAACTCCCAGCACGGCCTGCGGGGAATTTTGCAAACGCTCATAGAGTAATTTCCCCACTAAGTAAGCGCCTTCGGGGTGCAAGGTTACGGGCCGGCAATCGATATAAAAGTCGCTCTCTTTTCCTGATGTCAAAATGACTTTTCCCTTCCTGTACGCCTTTTCTTTCAGAAGGCTAAGAAGTCTTTCCCGTAATCCCATTCTCTCCTCCTTAAATTTGGGTCTTCTCCAAATC
>VGSF01000135.1 GCA_016875165.1 Deltaproteobacteria bacterium | reverse complement strand
TATAGGAATTTCCTTTTTTATCCCCCTCCCCCCAACCCCCTCCCGCCAGGGGAGGGGAGATACTGGGGGATCCAAAATTCCCTCCCCCTGGATGGGGGAGGGTTAGGGTGGGGGTGTTAATAACTTGTAATTTATCTTGACACCTACAAACATTAAATATTAGCCTTGAGTACTACTGGATCAAAACCGATATTAAATAAAGGGGTAGACCCCCTATTAAGAGGTTGCCTATGAAGATCGACATTTTTAACCACATTATTCCCCAAAAATACTTTGAGAAAATGGTCAACGTATCCCCGAAGGGGAAAGACATTCAAAAACGAGTTCGGGCCATACCTTCCATGGTAGATCTGGATGTACGATTCCGGATTATGGATCTTTTTGAAGAATATGTTCAGGTCATCTGCCTGGCCAATCCGCCGATTGAAATTTTAGGCCTTCCGCCTGTTGCCGGAGAGATGGCCAAACTTGCCAATGACTCCATGGCTGAATTAATCCGGAAATACCCGGATCGTTTTCCCGGCTTCATTGCCTCCCTACCCATGAATGATCCGGAAGGACTTCTGGCTGAGGCCGAAAGGGCAATCAAGGACCTGGGGGCGGTGGGAGTTCAGGTGTACAGCAACGTTCTGGGCCGGCCGCTGGATAAGCCGGAGACTATGCCTCTCTTCGACTTGATGGCCCAACTCGACCGTCCCGTCTGGATCCACCCGGCTCGCGGGGCCGACTTTCCTGACTATAAGAGCGAGCCGAAAAGCCATTACGAGATCTGGTTCATATTCGGGTGGCCTTATGAAACCAGTGTGGCCATGTCCCACCTGGTTTTCTCCGGGCTCTTTGACCGGCACCCCAACATCAAAATCATCACCCACCATCTGGGCGGGATGATCCCTTATTTCGAAGGACGCGTTGGCCCGGGCTGGGATCAATTGGGAACCAGGACTTCCGATGAGGACTATACCCTTCTTTTGCAAAAGCTGAAGAAGAGGCCGCTGGAATACTTCCGTATGTTCTATGCCGATACGGCACTCTTTGGGGCCCGCGAGGCCACCATCTGTGGTTTGAAATTCTTCGGGGTGGAGAGAACGCTCTTTGCCTCCGATTCACCTTTTGACCCGGAGAAAGGGCCAGGATATATTCGCTCGACGGTTGAGATTATAGACAGTTTAGATCTTACCATCGAGCAGCGTCAGGCCATCTATGAAGGCAATGCCAGGAGACTTTTGCAGCTTAAATAAGAAATTGGAGCGGGGGGAAAAAGAACCGGTTTTGAGAAGGAGGGTTGAATAATGGAATTGGGAGAGAGGGGAAGGATTGGGTTGATCCTGCCATCAGTGAACACCATCGCCGAACCTGAAATCTATAGTATTCTGCCGGAAGGGGTAACCGCGCATACCGCCCGAATGGATCTTCCCGTAGATATCAGTAATGAAGAAAATTTTATCCGCATGTGCGATGTGGGATGCCGTAATGGAGAGCAGGCAGCTATGGAATTGGCCACCGCCAAGGTGGATATTCTTTCTTTTACCTTCACTGCTGGTAGCTTCTACCGTGGAGCCGGTTGGGATGATGAGATTGCTCGAAGAATGGAGAAAGCGGGTGGGGCTCCTTGTATAGCGACGTCCAGCGCGGCCGTGCAGGCCTTGAAGCAGCTGGGCCTGAAGTGGATTGGAGTAGGGTCCCCCTATGCCGTGGCCAACCGGCTCCTGAAGACTTACCTGGAGCAGAAAGGCATGATGGTTACCAAGATTGAGGGGCTCGTGCTTCCTACGGCCGTCCACGTGGGACGCCAGCCATTGATGAAATTTGAAGAGTTGGTGCGAGCCGTAAATAATCCAGATGCCGATGGTATTTTCATTTCCTGCACCAATTTTGCGACCCTCGCCAAAATTGATACCCTGGAGAAAGAGATCGGCAAACCGGTAATTACCGCCAACCAGGCCACGTTCTGGGCCACCCTACGGAAAATGGGAGTCCAGGATCAATGGAGTGGTTCGGGGAGGCTTTTAAAGGACTTTTAGATTTATTTTTCCTTCAGCAGACGGCCAAATCCTTCTATCTTATCTTTGATCCCCAGGCGGCGCAGAGCAGCCCAGAAAGTAGCCTGGTTGGCTGAAATGATTAGCTTGCCTAAAGACTTTTCCAATTCCTCAAGACTGTGAAGGGTAGCGAAGTTGGTGCAGGCCACCAAAATGGCTTGGGCCGCGGGGACATCAGCCCGCTGCACGAGATGCCGCAAAGTTGCCCGCGTCTGTCTTCCTTCTTCCTGGGCAGAAGAAAGGGTAAGTCCTTCCATGCTCAGTACTTCAATCCCCTTTTGCTGAACGAAATTTTTAAGTAACTCATTGGCGATGGCATAAGGGGAAACAATGGCGACTTTTTTAACATGGTAGACCTGCAAGGCTTCAATCGCAGCTGCCGAAGTTACCACGCAGGGCGCCAGGCCCGAGGTGGCAATTTGCTTAGCGATTTCTTCATCCCAGCCAGCCCCCCGAAAAAAGCTACCGGCCGTAAAAGCAAAGGCGTAAAGGTCCACTTTAGCCGTAGCTAACTCTCTAACTGCTTTGGCCGCGTTTCGGCAGCCCACCTCGCACATTTGAACAAAAGCCCCCAGGCTGGAAATGTCGCTGGGAATGAGCATGCGGGCGGCGTGAACCGTGATACCCTCAGGTTTCATCTGGTTCATCTCGGGTTCGGCCACCGTATTTACGGAAGGGACGATCAGACCGATTCTCCCCCTGGATCCTAATTCGGACATGGTCTTCTCTTTTCTACCCCTTGAAATTTAAAATATTGTATAGAAATTTCCTTATTGGGCACAGATGAACACAGATTTAAAGGATATTAAATGCAAAAAAATACAGAAAATAGTTATCTGTGTTTATCCGTGGAAATCTGTGTCCAAATTAATTTAACCTTAGATTTCTCCTTCCCCGTCGAAGGGGGAGGGTGTTGATTTTTTAGGGGAAAACGAGTTTTCCCGGGAGATGGCACATTTCCACGGGATATTGATAATCGGGTAAAGGCCAACCAAATCGCTTTCTAAATTTCATCCGGTGAATATTAGCATGTTCTTTGGACTCCCAGCCCAGTCCGCTTTTAGGAACGAATTCCGGGGGATGATTTTCGACAGAAAGAAAACCAGCCTTGACGGCCTGTTTTACAACTTCCTCTCCGGTTTTGGTCCTGACTAGAATGGCGTTGATATTGGGATCTGAACTAACTTTTTGAAAAATATCTCCCGTAGCGATGTCGGCCACGCGGGCGGAAAAATCCGGACACATGAGGCATCGATCTCTCTTGCTCCCTGGTCCCAGGAAATGCCAGGTGTATTCGTGTTTGGTGGCCACATGGTGGATTTTGCCGTCTTTGGTGGCGGCAGTTAAAGACCCCGGCCACGCCCCTCCTTTATAATCTAAGGAAACAACCTCCTGTAACTGATCGATACCGGCAAATTCAGAAAGAAGATGTTTGATGCCTTCGAAATAATAGGTTGAAGCGCAAAAGAGCCCCAGCGTGAGTTTAATGGCCCGGGCGATTTCTCCTGGACGTTTGGCCATCTGAATCTTCCGCAATGAATGGATGTGGCAGGGCATACCCACAATGGCTATCTTTTTAAACCCTTTTTCTACCACTGTCTCCCGGAGAAGAGAATTTACACCCACCATTTCCGCCGTAAACCTTGAGGCTTTTTTTAACTCTTCTGTGCTGGTGGCCAAAAACGGGACACATCTCCATGGCCTTTGAGGGTCCGCACTGGCCACGATGGCCGCTTCAATTACACCCTTCTCCAGGGCGTAATTTAAAATGGCCGAGGTCGCTCCTCCGGAAGAAGAACTGGCTCTTATCTTGGAGTTCGTAGAGTAACCCCGGAGACATTTCCGGTATATACCTAAGGGGTGGTTTTTAAAGCCGCCTTTTCGCCCGAAGAGCCACTGGTCCATGTCAGCCAGAGGAATGGAAGCTCCGGCACAGACTTCAGAGCAAAGGCCGCAGGGAATACATTTTCCGCTTAACTTGGGCTCCGGCTCTCCATCCATATAAACCACCTCTAAAGCCTTTTGCGGGCATAAGCCGACGCAGGTACCGCAACCTGTACAGAGCCCTTTTTGGATCACATTTTTTTTAAGCTGCTCAAACCCCGGAGGCATTCAATCCTCCTCCTTGCTAAAATATTTGGGTAAAATATAACAAAAAAGCAGATTCTGAACAATGATTCTTTTGAAGTGGCCTCCCGGCTATAACGATAGAAAATATCCAAAAGGGATATCCGTTCGGCGAGAAATTTTCTTGACACCTCCGGCATATTCATATATTGGTTATTTGGTGCAAGTCAGCCATTTTCATTCCTGGAAAGTGTAACCAAGGGGGAATCTGATGATCTCGAAGGAGAGACGCATTCTCTCCGGAAAAGGGCGGTTCATTGATGACTTAGAGTTGCCCAACATGGCCCATTGTGTATTCATTGGCAGTCCCTACGCCCATGCCAGAATCAAGACCATCGACGTCAGCAAGGCCTTAAAAAAGTCCGGTATCTTAGCCGTCCTTACTGGTGAGGATTTGGTAAAACGAACAGAACCCTTGCCTATGCTTTCGGACTTCAGTGGCCGTCCGGGCTGGCATTGGCGTGCTCCCCGCATATATCCACTGGCCGTGGAGAAAGTTAGGTTCCATGGAGAGCCCGTGGCCGCTATCATCGCGGAAACTCCTACTTTAGCCCTGGAGGCTGCGGACTTAATCGAGGTGGAATACGATCCGCTTCCGCCAGTCTTAGATGCTGAGGAAGCGATGAAAAAGGGTGCTCCGTTGGTATATGAAGAGTGGGGCGATAATATCCAACTACATACGCTTTTCAACTTTGGGGATGTAGAAAAGGTATTTCAGGAGGCGGATCGTATATTACAGGTTTCCTGGCGCGAAAATCGAACCTCTGGGTTCCCTCTGGAACCCAGAGGTTGTTTGGCTATGTATGAGCCCATGACGGAAACGTTAAATACTTGGGGGTCGTACCAATGTCCTTTCCGGGCCCAACATTATATTTCCCATGTATTGCGCCTTCCCCAGACGAATGTAAGGGTCGTGGCTTCGGACATTGGGGGAGGTTTTGGAAATAAAATCAATATCTGGAAATATACGGTAGTCTGCTTGGCGGCCATCCTAATTGGAAGACCGGTAAAATGGCATGAGAGTACGAGGGAATTCATCTTGACGGGCCCTCATCAAAGGGATGTGCGCTGGGAGAGCGAAGTAGCCATCAAGAATGACGGCCGGATTTTGGGGATCAAAGCCCGGTTTATCCAGGATCTGGGCGTGGAAATCTCGAACCGCGATTATGCCGCGCCGAGCATTGTAGCGGCTTGTTCTTGTGTTCCCAATGCCTACCGACTTCAGGGGTTGAGAGTCGAGGCTTATGGAATCGTCACCAATAAGTCTTTTTATGGCGCCTACCGCGGATTCGGGAAGGATAAAGGGGCCAAGTTCATGGAAAGAATCATGGACCTGATGTCCAGAGAATGTAAATTGGATCCTGCGGAGCTGAGGTTGAAGAACTTTATTCAGCCTCACGAGTTCCCTTATAGACAAATATCCGGATTAGTTTACGATAGCGGGAACTACCCGGTGATTATGCAAGAAGCGTTGCGACTGGCGGAGGTCGATACCTGGAGAAAGAAACAAAAGGAGCTGCGGCAGAAAGGCCAGTATATTGGAATCGGGATGGCCTTTGTCGTAGAACCCGCAGGGATCGCCGCGCCGAATGCCCGGTTTAGCGGTTTGGTACAGGCCCGGGTGCGCATTACCCCGGATGGCCTAGCGGAGGTGTACAGCGACCGAACAGAAATCGGACAGGGGGCCGAGAGAACCAATACTCTGGTCATATCCCACATCCTGGGGGTGAAACCCGAAGATGTCATCATTAAACCGGTGACATCGGATACCATAGGGATGGGGCCGATTTCGAGTCGAGGCGCGGTTTATTCGGTAAGCGCTCTCGCTCGGGCAGCCAAAGCTGTAAAATCCATCATTATTAAATATGCCAGCGCCTTCTTCAAGGATGACCCCGGGAACATCCGCCTGGAGGACGGTGCCATCTATTCCGTGAAGAATCCCGAGAACCGGCTAAACTTCAAAGAATTGGCCGATCGCTTCTATTTTCGCCCGGGACCGAGAGGTTTGCCCCAAGAGATGCAGATGAACCATGAAATCTTACTGGATGTTTCCACCTCCTGGTATAGTCCGAACAACGCCCAGAACCCCACTACAACTTATACTACGTTCGCGGCATCGGCCGATATAGCCGTGTTAGAAGTCGACATCGAAACGGGGGTCACCAAGATTTTGAAATACGTCCATGTACATGACGCCGGGAAGATGATCAGCCGAGATACTGTGGACGGTCAAATATATGGGGGAATCGTCCAGGGAATCGGGGAGGCGCTCTCCGAAGAATTGATTTACAATGAACGCGGAGAACTATCCACCGACTCCTATGCTGATTTTGTGATCCCCACGGCGGTAGATGCTCCGGACATAATCATTAAACATTTTGAGACTCCTTCCCCTTATACCGAACTTGGTACCAAAGGCATGGGGGAATCCCCGATCATCGGCAGTAAAGCTGTTATCATCAGCGCCATCGAGGAAGCCCTGTCCCCCTTCCACGTGCGCGTCTCGGAAGCTCCGGCAACCCGTGAGAGAGTGCGCCAGTGGATTCAAAATGGGCCAGCGAGG
Source organism: Deltaproteobacteria bacterium (assembly GCA_016875165.1). Classification (GTDB taxonomy): domain Bacteria; phylum Desulfobacterota; class SM23-61; order SM23-61; family SM23-61; genus JAHJQK01. The sequence goes on along the minus strand of VGSF01000135.1, from coordinate 3,780 downwards.
TGATTCAATGAAGATCCCCATGGAAATAAAAGTCAATCATCATTCTTATCAACTGGAAGTGGAACCGCAGGAGACCCTCCTGGAGGTTTTGAAAAATAAACTGAAGATCAACAGCCTCCACCAGGGTTGCCAAGAAGGAGAATGTGGAGCCTGCACTGTATTGCTGAATGGCCAACCGGTATGTTCTTGCCTCATCCTTTCTCCGCAAGCTGATGGAGGAGAGGTTCTCACCCTCGAAGGGTTGAACCGAGGTGGAGAACTCCATCCCCTCCTAGAGGCCTTCATGGAGAATTATGCCATTCAGTGCGGCTATTGCACTCCCGGCATGGTTATGACCGCTTACTACCTAATCAATCACCTGAATAACTTTTCGGAGGAGAGCATAAGGAAGGGAATAGAGGGGAATCTCTGTCGCTGCACGGGATATGTCCAGATCCTGCAAGCGATCAAAGCCGCCAAAAAGGAAAAGGATTCCGGACGCTGGTGGTAAAGAACCCCTTTCGGCGTTAGAGTGAGGTTTAATCCAATGAAATCTTTTGTGGGATCAAGGGCAATACCGGAAATGGAATATCATCGCCCCAAGGAGTTGATGGTGGCTTTAACCCTGCTCCAGGAGCTCAAGGATAGCTGTAAGCTCATCGCAGGAGGTACAGATCTCCTCCCGGCTTTTCGTCGAGGAACACTATCCCTTGGGTCCAGGCCAATCGTAGACCTAAGTTTTATAAAAGAGTTGGACTATATCAAAAAAGAAAAAGAGCAGATCCGCATCGGAGCCGTCACTCATTTATCCGATCTGGAAGGTTCAGCAATTATCAGAAAATATGCCCCCATCTTGGCGGATGCGCTTCGCCATATGGGATCTCCGCAGATTCGCAACCAAGGGACTATAGGCGGCAACCTTTGTAATGCTTCCCCTGCCGCCGATACGGCCCCCCCCCTGCTAATCCTGGAAGCCAGAGTATTACTTAAAAGTGTGGAAGGACAGAGAGTAATTTCCTTGGATCAATTCTTTTTAGGACCAGGAATGACCATCTTGGCCCCCGGGGAAATTTTAACCGAAATTCAAATTCCGATTCCCAAAGATGAAGGGGGTTTTTGTTTCCTTAAATTAGGTCGCCGGAATGCCTTTACCTTATCGATCATTTCCGTAGCTGCCTGGGTGAAAGTTAAGGAAGAAACTTTCCAGGGAATCCGGATCGCCTTAGGGGCCGTGGCCCCCACTCCCATGAGAGCCTTAAAAACCGAAAAGTACATAGAGGGTCAAAGGGTGACTGAAAAAACCATCGATAGCGGCGCCAAAGTGGTAAGCAGTGAGGTTCAGCCGATATCAGACGTCAGGGCAAGCGCCGATTATAGAAAAGATATGTCCTACATATTGACCAGACGGGCGATCCTATCTTGTGTGACTCCTGGCAAATAAAATGTGAGGGAGTAGGTCCGGGCTGGTTCATTCCTTCTATTGGATTTTCCTCCATTGATATTCGACAGTTGACCATTAATCCCCAGACCTTTTTACCCCCTCACTTATTTTTCCGCTCTAACCATTGTCCTCCAGAAACTAAGCAAGGGTATTTCCGGGGGACGTTCCTGGCACAGAGGCGTACAGGATGAACGAAAAAGTTGAGACAGCAAAAAAAATTGATTACCGGGGACTCATTCTTCTGAGCATGGGCCACATGATGACGGACTTAAATACCAGCGCTCTGCCGGCCTTACTCCCTTTCCTCAAAGACATTTTAGGCCTTTCTTATGCCATGGCCGGAACGATCATGTTGTTTTCCAGCCTGACCTCTTCGGTCATCCAGCCATTTTTCGGCTATATCACCGACCGGAAATCTTATCTCTGGTTCCTGCCGCTGGGTGTTTTTTTGGCAGCTCTGGGGATCGCCCTCTTGGGCTGGGCTTCCAGTTACGAGCAAATTGTTATCCTGGTAATCGTAAGCGGGGTAGGAGTGGCCATCTACCACCCCGAAGGGTGGCGCATTGCCAATTTTTTCGCCGGTGAGAAGAAAGCCACCGGCATGTCCATCTTCGGGGTGGGAGGGAACTTGGGTTTTGCCTTCGGTCCGCTGATGGCCATTGTTTTTGTGAAAGCTCTGGGGCTTAAGGGAAGCGCCTTTTTTTTAATTCCAGGCATGGCCATGGCCGGGGTGTTTCTCTTTAGTCGTTTCTGGCGCGTGAGCAGACCCTCCGCTCGTCCTTCGCCTGCCTTGACCCCGACGGGCACCTCTGCGAGGTCGGTGCTCTATCCGATGTCCCTACTCCTGGGGATGGTCGTTTTGCGCTCCTGGGCGCATATCGGGTTAATGACCTTCATCCCTTTTTATTACATCAACTATATGAAGGGAGACCCGATGCAGGCCGGGAATCTCCTCTTTGCTTTTCTATCGGCCGGAACGTTCGGTACGCTCGCCGGGGGGCCGATGGCGGATCGCTTTGGTCATAAAAAAATTGTCCTTTTCAGCTTGGGCCTGACCACTCCTCTTTTGGTCCTCTTTCTGTTAAGCTCCGGCTTCTGGTCGTTTATCTTTTTTATCCTGGCCGGCTTCATCTTAATCTTTTCCTTCACCGTGTCCATGGTCATGGGTCAGTTCTTCATGCCTAAAAGCCTGGGGATGGTTTCGGGCTTGATTGTTGGCTTTGCCCTCGGCACAGGGGGGATTGGAGCGGCTTTATTGGGGCTCTTTGCCGACCGTTGGGGTGTACCCCTGACCCTGTGGGCCATTGCTTTCATTCCCTGGGGCGCTTTCCTGCTGGCCGCCCTCATTCCGTATCCTTCCCATAAGGGGGCCATAAAAAAATAGGGGGATGGGAAGAGGTAAGCCTTGAATTCTCTCCCTCCCAACTCTCCCCCTTCAGAGGATGAAGGTGTGAAAAAAATTCCGATTAAGGCGTATGTCCACCACCACCTTCGAAACACGATATATTGTGGAGGATCATATGCCCTAATAGCAAATAAGGGACTCAAAGAAAAGGGGACGATTCTATTTTTCATTTTAGCTGATCGTCAAGAAAATAGAACCGTCCCCTTTACTATGTTGTGCTATTGGGCAGTGCGGGAGTTGGGGATGAGTATGGTTGAGGTGTCCTGAAGGTTAGGCCATTCCCTCTCGTCAGTGAGCCAATCTGTCAAGCGGGGCGAAGAATTGATCCGGAAAAGCAACTATGAGGTTATTGATCTCTAAAAGTGCATATGTGAAGGGCGTCCCCCATTTCGGCAAAATTTCTTTCCGCTATACAGGCTTGCCGAAAGGACACCATCACTTTCGGAGAACTCTATCATCCGTCATTCCGGGCTTGACCCGGAATCCAGGATTTCTTTCTGGATTCCCGCTTCCGCGGGAATGACGAACCTACTCCACAAATATTTTATTCACGTTTAGCTTATTTCTCACGAAAAATGCAAGGAAAAAGGGATGGATAGATCGGGATGAAAAGAAAAAAAGGGGGAGCCGGAAAGACGGTCGCCCGCCTTTCCGGGTTTTCTGTCCCCTTTTGGTTAGAAATGGTTCATCAAATCCCACTGTCTTCCCCTTTGGAAAAAGAGGAGGGCAGGGGGATTTTACTTCTTCATCCGGCGGCGAATCACTACAAGATCCATGTATGGGGTCAGGCTTAGGTATTTAGATATTGACTCGCCGATCTTTTGTGGGTAATATGCCTTTATGGCGAGGAAACCAAGAGTTCATTTCCCGGGAGCACTTTATCATGTGATTGTGCGGGGTAACAAGGGGCAGAGAGTGTTCCGGCGGGAGGCAGGGGGGGGGGGGGGGGTCAATG
>VGSF01000134.1 GCA_016875165.1 Deltaproteobacteria bacterium | reverse complement strand
GGATAATGCAGGAAATAGATAAGTCAAAAAACAAGACCTGACCTTGCATACACGTTGCTCAGGAGAACGGTTATACAGTTATCAGCTTACCCCATGAGATATTGACTTATTTAAGGGCGTCCCCCTTTACATTTACATCGTGGCCGTCGATAGCCGTGCCCCCAGCATTGAGCGGCTAAGGGCGACGCTCGCCGCGCGCGGTCTTTCCCAACGAGTCCAGGCGCAGGTTGGTCACATGGCTCATCTGGACTTGCCGCCGGAAAGCTACGACCTGGTCTGGTCCGAAGGGGCGCTCTATAACATCGGCATTGGGAACGCCATGTGTGTCTGCCGTGGATTGCTGCGTCCCGGCGGCTTTCTTGCTTTCACCGACGCGGTCTGGCGCAAGGAAGACCCACCGCCGGAGGTCAAGGCAAGCTTCGATCTGGATTACCCAACCATGGGCACGGCGGCTGACGTGGTGACGGCCATCCAGCTCGGTGGCCTTGAGCTTCTCGGTCGCTTCACGTTGCCTGATGAGGCCTGGTGGGACGACTTCTACTCGCCGATGGAACAGCGCATCATAGAGTTGCGCTGGAAGTATGGCAACGATGCCGAGGCGCTTGCCGTGCTCGGCCAACTCGCGCGGGAGCCCGAACTGCACCGTAGCCACTCAGACTACTACGCCTATGAGTTCTTTGTCGCACGCCGCCCTGCCACAACGTGAGGAGATCGAACAGGAAATGAATGATACCGGCCACCTTTACACAGATCTGGCATGGCTATGGCCGATGTGGGGCGATGTCGCCACAGAATACGCGCACTACTGCGAACACGTCACGGGCCTGGTTCGACAGTACGCCAAGCTCCCGGCTGCGACATTGCTGGACATCGGGTGCGGGGGCGGGAAGAACGTCCTGAACCTGAAGCGGGAGTTCAACGTCACCGGCCTGGATCTGAGTCCCGCCATGCTCGCGCAGGCGAAGGAGCTGAACCCAGAATGCACGTTTGTCCAGGGCGATATGCGGACGTTCAGACTCGGCCGGGCTTTCGACGCTGTGCTCATGGACGACGCGATCTCACACATGAACTGCCGGGCCGACTTCGTGGCGGCGTTTCGCACCGCGTATGCCCACCTGAACCCGGGCGGCGTCCTGCTCGCAACTCCGGACGTGACGATCGAGACTTTCCAGCAGAATAAGACCACTATCACCCAGGCCACGCGGGACGGATTGGACGTTGTTTTCGTCGAGAACGTGTATGACCCCGACCCCACAGACGAGCAATATGAAACGACGATCCTGTACCTGATTCGCGACCATGGACGCCTGCGGATTGAGACCGAACACTGGACGATGGGTATCTTCTCCCTGGACACATGGAGGTATGTTCTGCGCGAAACGGGTTTCGAGGTGCATGAGGGGCTATACAATCCAGGCAGGGATGAGTACACGGTGTTCGCCTGCGTGAAGACGAGATGAATGCCGAACAAGAGGGTGCAGGCGACGGGCTGCCCGCCCGCGCCTGACCCTCGACGTTAGGACAAAAACTTACTCAAAAGGGATAATATGCCAAAACAAACCGTTTATATCGAGACAACCGTCTTGAGTTATTTGACCTCAAGACCGAGTCGAGACCTGCTTGTGGCCGCACACCAACAGGTGACCCTAGAATGGTGGGAGAATTGGTTGCCGTCCTTTGAACCATTTGTTTCAGCCCTTGTGATCGATGAAGTCTCACGGGGGGATGAGGTAGCAGCAAAATTGCGTCTTGAGAAGATAGCCGGCTTTTCGGTGTTGGAAATTACCGATGGGGTACGACGATTGGCCGACCTTTATTTCGAAGCAATACAGATCCCCAAAAAAGCCAGAGGCGATGCCTATCACCTCGCCCTGGCATCCTTTCATGGCATGGATTTCTTGGTGACCTGGAACTTTGGTCATATCCTCAATCCTCGGGTTAAAACTATCGTTCAGACCATCAATACGGCCCAGAGAATCAGCACGCCTATAATCTGCTCACCCGAAGAACTTATGGAGGTTGAACATGAAGACTGATCCAATCGTAGAGCAAGTTCGCCAAGTAAGGAGAAAGATCGAGGACGAAAACCAACAGGATCCTGAATTATTTTACCAACACCTAAAGAAAATTCAGGAAGGGCTTTCAGATCGCCTCGTTTGCCGCAAACCGAAGCCTCTCGTGACCATTACGAAGACAAGGGTGGCCTAACAAGACGCTCAAGAGGGACGCGTCAAAAAAATGCCGCGCCCCTTAGCTTTATTGTTAGCATGAATGTAAGATCATGATGAAGGAAAGGTTTCTTTTTCTCTATTTGGGAAAGGGGTCAAGTCTGCTCTTGACTCATAGCAGCTTTTCCAATAGAAAGGGAGTATGTCTCGGCATCTTCGGATCGAGTATCCCGATACCTGGTATCGTGGCCTGAACCGGGGAAGTCGGAAAGAACCCATCTTTCGAGAGGAAAGGGATTGTGAAAATTTCCTCCGGACGGTTCAAGAGGCGAGAGAATACTGGCACCTCCGGGTTGCGGCCTACTGCCTGATGCCCAATCATATTTTATGTTGAGCTCAACATAAAACATGTTAAGGCTGGGTTGGCGGAATCATTGGAGGATTATCCATGGAGCAGTCACAAGGGGTATTTATCCAGACACGCCAAGTGGAAATGGCTGCATAAAGGGGTTGTGCTGGAGATGCTTTCCGGAAACCCGAAAGAGAGGTTAAAGGCTTACAAGGAATATATGAATAGGGAGAGTGAGGAGAGGATCATCCGATTATTCTCCCGGAAGAGGTGGCCTGCTTTTCTTGGGTCGGAAAGATTTCTGGTTGGATTGAAGGAGAGATTTTTCCCCAAGAAAGTTCATGGGGAAGTTCCCCAGTCGAAGGAGCTTTCTCCGGATAGGGATGCGATCTTAGCGGCGGTTTCGGAATATTACCGGGTCCAGCGGGAGGATCTGTTGCATACTAAGCGTGGCTTTTTTAATGAAGGCAGGAATGTGGCCATTTATCTTACAAGGAAGCTTCGAGGAGATACGCTCCAGGAGATTGGGGCTGGATTTAGGATTGATCGGTATAGTACGGTAAGCAGCGTGGTGGAGAGGATGAAGGCATGGGTCAAGAACGATGAAAAGATTCGGACAAGGGTCGATCATCTGACCGCAATCATTACTAAGAGTCAAGAGCAGACTTGACCCCTTTATAAGCTCTGATTTCAGTGTTGTGACTCTCCGCGATTTGCTTTAGCATGACATCCAGACCGGCTATTCTCTTGTCTTTTTTCTTCAGCTGGGATCTCAGGGATTCGATTTCATTTCTCAGGGAGTCTATAGCTTTCTCACTTGCGTTATCCGAATGGGATTGATTCTTCGGTTCGGGCATAAAGAAAAACCTCCTTCTGGCCAATTTTTAATTTGTTCACTGGAGGGGAATTCGTCCGACAAGTATCCTTCTTAGAGAAAAAAGGCCTCAGATGACCTTGGCGGAGTATTCTGGCATCTTTAGCCAAAAATGATGGAGACCGCATACATCACCCACCCGCTTGAAGAAAAATCCCTGAGGCAGGACGGCTTTCAAAAAAGGATCGCACAGGCCATATATGCGGCCATAAAGAGGTTCATTCCCTTGTTAACAGCAAACGATCCGGAAGGATCCAGGAAATCGACAAGGGATTGAAAAGCAAAAAAATGAATCTCCATATTCTTCCATAATAATCAAAAGTTAGTCTATTCTCAAAGGCAAATGGGCCAATTGCATGACAGCTGGGGGCAATTTTTTTCTTGACAGTAATTCTTTCATCTATTATTGTTAGCTTAATCTAACAAATGGAGGGCTGCCATGGATGCTTTAACCCCGAGCCTTGAAGATTACCTGGAAGCCATCTGGACAATCAGCCTGCGGGAGAAGGTTGCCAGGGTTAAGGACATCTCAAAGGTCCTGGGGGTTAAAACCCCCTCGGTGGTTAGCGCTTTGAAATCCCTGGCGTCAAGAAACCTGGTCAGGCATGAAAGATACGGATATATCGAGCTGACGGAAGAAGGAACGAAGAAGGCCCAAGCAGTGGACGACCATCACAAACTCATGTTCACCCTGCTCAACGAGATAATCGGCGCCGATGCCGAAAACGCCCACAAGGATGCCTGCAAAATCGAACACCACCTATCAAAAGAAACGGTCAAAAGAATCAAACAATTCGTGCAATTCTTCGAAGAACACCCGGAAGAAAAGACCCTGTTCATTTCCAAGTATAAACAATTCATTGCAAGAGAGGAAACGAATGTGAAAAGAGAGAAGACCGAAGTCCTCACCTTGAAGGACCTCAGACCAGGCGAGAAGGCCAGAGTGATCGAGGTGAGAGGAAAAGGAAACCTGCGAAAAAGACTCCTGGACATGGGAATGGTCCCGGGAACGGAGGTCGAGATCATATCCGCGTCAAGGGGCGGCCCCCTGATCATCCGCCTGGATGGGATGCGATTGGGAATCGGGATGGGCATGGCCCGAAAAATATTCGTGTCCCCCGCAAAGTAAATTTTTTTCACCAATAAGTTAGCCCAGCCTAATAATGTAATACAAGGCGACATTATACGGAAATGAATACTGCTGGAGGCAGAAAAATGAGCGCAAAACCTGGAGGGAATGAAAAACAATGGGCTCCTTTCAACAAGGAAGGAGAGCAAGGATCCAAGAATGGAACGATCACCGTAGCAGTTTCCGGGAATCCGAATTCCGGCAAATCAACCCTCATCAACGCGATCGCCGGAACAAGACTCCACGTGGGAAACTGGCCGGGCGTGACGGTGGAAAGGAGGGAAGCCGAATTTGAATACGGCGGGAGGCGAATAAAGCTCGTGGACTTGCCAGGGACCTACAGCCTCAGCCCTTACACCCAGGAGGAAACCCTGGCAAGGGAATACCTCATCCACGAAAAGCCGGGCGTGATCATCGACGTGGTGGATGCAACCAACCTGGAAAGGAACCTCTACCTCACCATCCAGCTAATGGAGCTGGAAATCCCCATGGTCATGGCCCTGAACATCTATGACGAGGCGGAAAGCAAAGGATACGCGATCAATACGGACATGATGGAAGAAATGCTCGGGATAAAAATCATCCCGACCATCGCAACGAAGAAAAAAGGGCTAGACGCATTGCTGGAGAGTGGGGTGTACTGGGGTCAAATCTTTAATCTTGTACTGGGGTCAAATCTTTAATCTTGACAGTAAATGGGAAAAAAGTCTAAAGTATCGTCATGGCAAGACCGCTTCGCATCCAATTTGAGAACGCCAACTATCATATTACCTGGTTTGTACTGGGGTCCTGGGGTCAAATCTTTAATCTTGACAATAAATGGGAAAAGAGTCTAAAGTATCGTCATGGCAAGACCGCTTCGCATCCAATTTGAGAACGCCAACTATCATATTACCTGCCGGGGAAATTCCCGGCAGAAAATCTTTGGCGATGATTTCGACCGCAAAGTCTTTCTGGATCTTTTGGGGCGATCGCGAGAGATTTACCAAGTTGAGGTTCTAGGTTATGTCCTGATGGCCAATCATTTCCACCTGCTGATCAAGACCCCCATGGCCAACCTTCAGGAATTTATGCGGCATTTCAATATTTCTTACACTTCCTATTTTAATCGAAAACATAAGCGACCTGGCCATCTGTATCAGGGGCGCTATAAATCCTTTTTGGTCGATGCCGATCAATACCTTCAAGAGGTTTCGCGCTATATCCATCTGAATCCGGTTCGGATGGAAAGGAAAAAAAGTCGCTCTCGGCAAGAAAAGGTGAAATATTTAAAGAGTTACGAATGGAGCAGTTACCCTGGGTATTTGTTTCCGAATAAGAGAAGAGGTTGGCTTCGGGTGGATGAGGTGTTGGGGGATTTTGGAGGCGATCGGGGGAGGGGGAGGAGAGCCTATGGGAAATTCGTATTGGAGGGAATAGGGGGAGGGTTGAAGAATCCTTTAGAGGAGGGAAGGGGGCATGGAATCATAGGGGAAGAGGATTTCATAGAAAGGGTGAGGAGCCGTTTTCTGGAGAGGCGGCCTCGGGATCGTGAGGTTCCCGCGGTGAGGAGGATTGTCGGCCGGGTGGAGCGGGAGCGGATAAGGGAGGTTGTGTGTAAGGGAATGGAGGTGGGAGGGGAAGAAGGATTGGGGAAAGGCCGGAAAGGGCATGTTCGAGGAGTTCTAATGAAAATGTTGTATCAGTATGGGGGGTTGAATCAGCGGGAGATAGGGGAGTTGATGGGGGTGGATTATAGCTCTGTGAGCGTAGGGAGGAAGAGGTTGGAGGAGGCGGCCAAGAAGGATCGAGCGTTGGGCAAGAAAATCGCCGCGATTCAAAGGCTCATTTGTCAAGAATAAAGATTTGACCCCAAATCCTCTACTATGATCGCGAATTCGCTGGGATTCCCCTGTCGGTTTTAGGTTGCTGCGGACGAAGCTGAGGTGGCTCCCCCAAAAAGCCTGTTTTTATGGTTCGCGAGAGGTTGTGAGCTTCGAAAAGGTCCGCAGACATAAATCCAGCCATTTATGAGGGATCAAAAGAGGGTAATGGAAATGGTCTCACGGATTCTCTCGACGGTTTCCAGATCGCCTCTAAAAGGGATTTCCGGGTTCACCGAAAGAGGCAACTGGCGACTCTGGGCGAAGGGCGTCTCCTTCAGCTTCAGGTTATAAGAAAGAATTATCAGAAATTCGAGATTGACCACGTCCTGGATATTGTAGGCGAGCAGGGTCTCCAAGGCCTTCTGGTTATTGTTTCTCTGGTAATCATTCCATAGCAGGACCGCGAAATATCCGTTGACCCCTTCCAGTTCCCTCCGGTCGATTTCGGCCTTCTTCTCACACCCCTTGAGACCGCCGGAATAGCCAAGGGATTTCAGCAAATACCGAAGGTCGATATGGACCTGAGGCATTTTTGACCTGAAATAGCTTTCGATGAAGAGGACATCAAAGCATTTTTCGTTGTAGGGAAAATCAGACTTTTTGAGGAGATAGTTCGAAAGGAGAAAGGAAAGGGAGCGGCCAGATCCGATCCCGAGGCCCATTTTGATAAATCAGGGATAATACCAAGAACGTAGGAAAAACGGGAAAAATACCGGAATGATTTGAAGGGGTAAGAGGCTACAAAAACGAGGATCAGAGAAAATCCCGCGTAAGAAAATATGACGGTTTCAAGTCGCTTCAGGCGGGTTGAAAAAGGAAATTCCGGGAGAAGCTTTCCAATAAGGGAAGAATTCAGCAGGAACGGGGATTCAATGCCTTAAGGATATGGGTTTCCCGTGAGGGTACTTTCCGGGCGTCGACTTCACCTACTACACTTCAGCGAAAGGTTGTTTTATGGATTGCTCATTCCGGGTAGAAATGACGTAGCCCGATTCAATAAATGATATCGATATCCAAACTATTTTGATGATCGGGAAACAGATAGAGATATAGCAGTTTCTTTTTATTTGATTCTTTGCAAAACAAAGCGAGAAAAGAGGATGGCTGCATTCAGTCCTTGTTCGCTTTTGTCCTGAATGATAACCCGGACAAAATAGCGATCCTTGATAAACTCAATCCCGTAATGGAACATCCCTCTTTCATCCACTCTCGCCTCATCTCCCAAGTCCTCTAAAGTCCTTCCAGGTTTCGGCACAACAAGCGGGTCTTGGTATAGCTGACGGGCCTTTTGGGAACTCCCTTGATTAAAAATCGACAATTCTATTTCAATGCCCTTGATATTTTTATAGGTTTGCCCGCAATAGGATTGAAATCCATATTTGAGATAGAGACTTGCTCCTCCATTTATTATTTTGAAAAGACCTGCGGGATCGGGTACTGTCAGAATTTCGCTATCCCTTTTCCAGCCCTTAATTTCATCATCCCGGGGGAGAAAAAGAATTCCTTCCGGCGGCTTCTCAGAACTTTCCGAGGGCTTTTCTCCCAAAAGCTGGAAGAAGGGGAGAACCATGAGGAGGATAATAACTGAAGTCCCAATCCTACTTTTTTCTCGTTTCATTAGCCAATCCCTATCCCTTTTTCTTTCGATTCAGGGGGATGATTTTTACATCCGTTGGGGAAGCACCAATTCCCAGGCGAGCCGCCTCCTCGAGGTGGGGCACGATCAGAGGTTCAACACCATGTTTGCCCCTTTCTTCATCTAAAAGGATCCGAGCCTGGTGATCCACGGCCACAGGATCGGTCCCCACGATCAATCCGTTGTATGCAAATTGCGGCTTTGAAAAAGGACTCCCCTGATAGACTCCAAACAGACTATCCCCCACAATTAAGCGAGTTTTTTCTTTAATCGCCTGAAAAGTGTTTATGGCAGCAATACTTCCGGGTTTTATACTTGTGAAGGAAGTTAATCCGCTATGGACCACTCTCGGATTATCTATCGACCCCACATGATTTTTTAAGGAGAAAGTAATTCCACTACCGGGGTGGGTTTTTAAAACAGGAACGTTTATCAAGTGGGTGGAATCCGTAATGATTCGGGAAAGACGAACTTCCGTTCCATCAGGGAGAGCAGTTTTTGATCTCGGATCAAATCCCTCCCCACCCTCAACTCCCGTCTCTAATATGCAAACCCCCTTGTTTCTTATCGAAGGCATTTTAAGGCGATATATTTTTGACACCGCAGCATCGCCGTCAAAAACCATAATGTTGCTAGGCTTGAACCCGAGATCCATTAATTTGATTACGATGGCATCGAGCACTTCTTCATGGGTTATGAATGTTGCGGCGGTCATCGCATTGATTTTGATAGCCACCTTATCTCCAGATTTCATAACTGGAAATATTGCCCCCCATCCTCGACCATCTGTCAGTGCATTTATCGCTTCGTCAAGCAGAGAAGCGACAACCTTGGTGTTAATTCTAAGCCCATCGGTTGCCGAATCGTCCCGGGCCACGACCACTTTTCCCCAGTAGGGATATTTTTGATCCGCCTGGGCTTCTCTCTTGGACCAATCCATTAATGCCATTGCGGCTGTCCCAACTGCGGTGGTTTTTACAAATTCCCGCCGAGTCATTCCCCTATTTGCATAGAAGAGCGATTTCTTCATAAAGAATCTCCTATCGGGAGAGATATTTGAGCGGCCAATTTCAAAACCAATAGATGAGCCCACAATTCGGGGATGAAAAAAGCTCCAAAGGGAATTTCTGAATCCCCTTGGAGCCTTCATATTGGGTACTTCTGGAAAACCCATTTCATAAATCCTCCGGAAGTTCAAGGATAGGTTGTTGGATCACACATTTATCGGTGGAACGATGACGATCCCAAGGTACCAAAATCCCCCATTCGGGTCAACAAGAATATTGAATGAATCGTGCCACTATCCGCACCTGGCCAAAATTCAAGAAATGTAAAGTATATCTAAACCTCGACTACCGATCGAAATCTACACCTGCCAGGAAATTTTGTCAACTGACGACTTCAGGAAGTACTCTACACGCCTTCGGGAATAACGTGCCAATCGCTGATTCCAGGAACAAGCCAGTCTATTTCTGGTTTGGAAGAATTTGGAAAAAAAGAATAGGCAAGAATCGTTGACTCTTTCCCCAAAATATTTGAAATATTAGTTTAAGATGAGATTAACTTCCGAAAGGATGAATTAATCCCCAAAATAGAATAAGAACATAGAGTTATCGAAAAACACCTGAGATTAACGAAAATACCCACAACTTTTCTTTTATATATTTTATAGGATAATATTTTACTTCTACAAATAAATTTTTGGAATTCACGTTAATCTGTTAATCTTTTCAAGTAAACCCATAATATATTTCTCTTTTGGGGAATAATTCGTCCTCAAATATTTTAATCCAATTGTTATTCTATTATTCTCTTGGTCAATAAAATTTCAATTATTTTGGGAAAAGGGTCGGTACACCTATATCTTTTTCTTCTTAAACATTTGGCTCAGAGAATGTTACTCCAAAGACACAAACTTGATTCCCATCTTTTTTGGAGTTGGCGATCCTGAATCCCAACCCAGCTAGCTTCTTCTTGAAATCGTTTTTCTTCTCGATATCTCCCTTTCCTTCATTTTGGCAAAAGGAATGGTACATCTCATAGACCTCACCAAATTTCAGCCGAGCATCATGGTCATTGGTCTTTTGTAGAACCCCTTTCACAAATGCCCTTACGGTGTCGGTTTCATCCCTATAACTCTGCTTGGAGATGGACAGGGACTTCGGCTCGGGGAACCTGAAGCTTCTCTCTTTCAACCGCCTATAACCCTCGATCGCCCAATTGAAGATTCCGGAAAGTTCCTTAGCCAGCTTCATTTCCAACTCTCGGTCCATTTCCTCTTCTGTGATTTTTTTGGGGAAGTCAATCACGATGATCCTTCTCCACATCCCATGAGAGGAATCCGTGATATTGGGTGCTTTGTTCATAGCCAGATAATGCTTGGCGTAGGGTCTGAACTTCAGAACGGTCAGAACGGGGTCAGGCTTAGGTATTTAGGTATTGACTCGCCGCCCCTTTCTGGGTAATCTGCCGTTATGGCGATGAATGAACGGGGATACCCTTAAATAATTCATTATGTGACGTCCGCAGTTATGTGACCTAAAGGGAGGAAAAGCCTTTGTTTTGAGGATATTTTTCTTTTATACGCCACATAAGTAAAGTCGATTATCCTGCCTAATTGCTTACCTACCACATATA
>VGSF01000133.1 GCA_016875165.1 Deltaproteobacteria bacterium | reverse complement strand
CTCCTCACTCCTCTGTCAGTGACCATCCAAACCTCCTTGTCCAAGAGCTTGGATAGCCTAACATTTAGCCTATGCGAACCGGGAATTTTAATTGTCGTCAGACGGGAATTCTAATTGTCGCTGATCATTTTTGCTAAATTATGGCATCCTATGATGGGGGATGCTGAGGGAAGGTGCCCTATTCCGGGGTGCGTTCGAAAGGGGGCAACTGGCGTAGTGGCCTAAGATAAGCATACTGATGAATTTTTTAACCCGCTGATAATGACAATAGACTTGTTCCCCATCCGACACACCTTAGTCGCCCGGACGCGGCTATTTGAGCGGAAGAAGGGGTTATGCCTGTTGACCTTCCGCTAAAATATATTATTGTCTTCATCGACCGCTCAAACCTCTAGTCGCGGGCATCCGGTGGCACACATACGCGCAGGCTTCCGATCTATGGTGGCAAGGATTCTTTGATCGGGATTTTGACTATTTCAACAAAACGTTAAATCATTACTCATATGGAGTGGCTAAATGCGGGTGGTCTCTGTCCGATACAAGCCAAACTCAAAAGTTTACCGCCTAGCGAATCAAAAACTCCTGAAGACGCACCGATATTGTTGCCTCGGGCCCGGAGACGATATCGTCATAATTGGGGCACATACGGCTCACGCAAGGTGTCTAAACGGTCATGCACAGATTCTCCCTCTTTATGCCGGCAGGGACGAGTTAGTAATTGGCACCCGGACACTTCGTTTGACCATCAAAGAAATCGAGACGGAGGAAGAACTCGCTGCGATATCTGGGTATCTGGGGTCATGGGTATCTGTGGTATCTGGGGTCATCTGTGGTATCTGGGGTCATATCTGGGGTCAGGCAATGATAATATCTGGGGTCAGGCAATGATAATAAAGTATTGACAGAAAATTCTCGCAGTGCTACAAAAGCTTCATGAATCGAAAACCTCGTATTCATTTTCCCGGCGCCCTCTACCATGTGATCGCCCGGGGTTTGGGAGGATATCTGCCGAGAAAGCTGGCAGGTATGCGAGTGAAAGAGATTGGCCGGTATTTTAAGCGGGAGCCGATGACGATAAGTTTTGGGGTGAGGAAGATTGAGAATCTGCTTCAGCGAGATAGGGGTATAGCGCAAAGAGTGGAAGCCATGGAACTGAATCTAATGGCAAGAGGGGACGTTGGTGCAAAAGCAAAATATTTATTGGCAATGGACTTGGTTAAGGGTAATTTAGGATCATGCCGAGAAAGCCAAGACTGGATGCGCCCGGGACATTACATCACGTGATAGGGGGGGCGGGGGGGCTGTTATTTACCTCGCTAAGGTGATGGTATAGAGTGAAGGATTAGCAGAATAATTGGACCGGTGGTATAAGGGTGGATAAACTGCCTTCTCCTTCCCTCCCCTTCCGGGTCGGACCCGGCCAACTCATTGAATTTCATATAGATATGTCCCAAAAGAAGGTATTTTTTTGCCTTAAATCATCATTTTGGGTGTCAAAAACAGCCTCATAAGCGACTGCAGGATTTCGTAAATCATAAGATCCATTCGCTCCTATACCACTTCCCGCTACATCGCCTAAGGAACTATCGATTCGACCTTGTGTTACAGCCTTAAATGGATATTTTTAGGATCAAAAATGCTGTTTTAAGGCCAGAAAAGACGCCCTTTTAGCCTATTTCTCCTGCAATTTCTAAAGATTGCATAGGTCCGACCCAGAAAACACAGAAAACAATAGGGACTTACGCTAAGATTGAGTTGGCTTGATTGGGTCGTTGGGCTACTCATGAGGCCCATTTCAATTTCAGTCTCTTTTGGTTTAGAGCGCAATCCCTTAGGTATAGGTTGATGAGGTTTTGGTATGGCATACCCAGTTCCTTCGCCAGCACTTTAAAGTAGGCTATGGTCGTTTTATCCAGGCGAATCGTAATGGGCTGCTTTATCTGCTTGAGGTAAGGGTTCTTTTCCCCTTTCATCTTTTCAAAATCGTAATGATCTCTCATGAGTTACCTCCAACGCTCCCAGTAATGGGTGACTTCCTTCTTGTTCGCTTTTCGGGCGGAGATGATCTTAATCACGGATTCGTCAACCCGATAACAATGGCACACGACTAAAACTCGCAATTTGAAACTGATCCCCAGCATCAAGAAGCGATCTTCGTCGGGCGAATGATCCGGGTCAAAGTATCGAATGGCATTCTCATCGAAGAAAACGCTTTGAGCCTCATCAAAAGACACTCCGTGCTTGCGTTTGTTCTCCCGGCTCTTTACTTCATCCCATTCGAAACGTATGTCCCGCATATGCACATTGTACATATTCTTGAAGAAAAATCAAGCGATTTTCTGGGGGCGAACGGTTTTTACAAGAGCTGTTTCATACTGAAAGGAAAACTGCGGATTGGTGTAGATGGTAACTTATTAGAGACTTTTACGATAAAAAACGAAAGTTAAGTCCTAAAAAATAATTTCAGGGAAAAGAACCGTCAATTTCCAATGTGTTATGGTTTTTGCCCACAAATTTTTGGATTTAGATTAGAGTAATTTATCGTTTTATTGTGCTCATCAAAAATCTGGATCATTTTGTGGAAATTAAAAGGAACTTTGTTTTTATCGTAACAGTCTCTATTAAAAACTCTTTTCTTTAACTTCGCTATCCTAATTCCCGGCGTTTCCATATCCTTACTCGAAATACTACATCGAATCAGGAATTGGAGGAGGCATGTTTTCAGAAATTTATTCACATTCAAACATTTTTCCCTCAACGCTCACTTAAATTGTCCCACTTATGCTCAATAGAATTGACCCACCCTAAGAGTGTATTATTGCGCGCGCAATATGAGAATATTTTCACTCAACTATCTGATTTTTAAGCATTGTGGCTATACCTATGCTTATATAACCTGAAGTACTCCTGCCTGGGTTATTTTTCCTTAGCATAAGTGGGTCAATTCCTATGAGTGTCAAAGGATCGTGCCAATCTCTGAAATTCTCCAAAATTTCCCAAATGAAAAGCATATCCGAACCGCTATTACCGATAGAAATCTACACCACCGGACAAAATTTGTCACCCGATTAGTTCAGGAAGAAGTCACTACCTGGCTTGATAGTATCCTTCAGGTCAAATTCTAACTCTTACGGAAAAAACTCAACCAAGGGCGTGAATGTAATATTACCTCTTTAAGATCAAAGAAAAAATTAAGATTTTGAAGATGATTGGCGAATCAGTAAGGCTGCGGTCATCCCGGTAAACGCGACCACGGCTGAGAGGAGGAAGGCCGGGGTGAAAGAGCCGGTCAGGTCGGCGATTTTTCCGGCGACCGGCGGGGCCAGGGCCTGGCCGATGCTAAAGATCAGGATGCAAAAGCCCAGGGCCGCCGGGGCCCGGCGGGCCCCTACTGTATCGCCCACCGCGGCGGCGATGATGGAGGGGACAGACCAGGCGGTCAGACCAAAGAGAATAGCAGAGGCCAGATAGCCGTTGCTGGATTTGACCAAGCCGAAAATCAGGTAGGAAGTCCCCTGGGTGAGGAGGACAAGAGCCAGGCCGTACTTGCGGCCGATGAAATCAGAGACCGTTCCCCAGAAAGGGCCGCAGAAGATGCTTAAGACGCCCAGGAGCATTAGATATTCCCCGGCCTTTTCCGTGCTGATCTTGGCTTCATTGATCAGGTAGGCCGAAAAGAATTGCATATAGATAATGTAAGAAAAGCCAAAAGTGAAAAAAACTCCTGCCAGGTGCCATAGGGAGCGGGAAGTGTAGAGGCTCCTCCCCGGGAAAGAATCGGCAGAAGGTGGGAAGACGGATGACTCCCCGACGGGTCGCAGGTTTTTTTCCTCGGGCCGATTGCGGATCAGCCAATAATTCAGCAAGGCGATCAGTAAAGTGATCCCGCCCAAAGTATACCAGCATACTCTCCATCCCGACCCGGGAAAACTTTCCAGGATCTTGGGGATCAAGGGGCCCAGCATAAGAAGGGCAATGCTGGAGCCACTGACCAGGATTCCAGTCGCCATACCGCGGCGCCTGGAGACAAACCAGGCCGAGGCTAAGGCCATGATGGGGACGTTGGAGCCGGCGCTTCCAGCGCCCGTGAGCGTGCGCATGGCCAGGGCGAATTCAAAGGAGTCGGCCAACCCGGTTAAAATCAGGCTGACAGCCACCAGTACCAAAGAAGCGGAAATCACCCGACGCGGCCCGAAACGGGTTGCCAGATAGCCCCCAAGAAACGCGAAAATCATGTAGCCGATGAAATTTCCTGTGCCGATCCAGCCCATCTGGGCGTAGGTTAAAGATAAAGCTTCTTTCATGGAAGGGAGGATGGGAGTGTAAGCGAAGCGCCCGAACCCGAGGGCCCCCATGACTCCGATAAAACCGGTGAAAAGAATGACCCAGCCGTAATGGATCCGGGAATTAACGCTTTTCATAATTGTTCAATAACATAGTTCCCCGGTTTTCTGAAGAAGAATTTAATTGACGATGGATTTTCCATTGCGTATGATTTCTTTGCCTGACAACGTAAGATTGATGTTCTCGTAAAAAGTCATCAGAACCATGGTTTCGTAAAAAGCTCCAGGTGCAAGGCGCGCAAAACCTGAGGAGTGAAGCGTACTTACAGGTACGCTGCAACGACGAAGGTGAAGCGCAACGCCGCAGATGGACTTTTTACGAAACCATCAAGATTAAGGCAGCTGGTTATTCCGGACTTGACCCGGAATCAAGTTTTTTTCTGGATTCCCGCGGGAATGACGCGGTCTATGGTGGTTAATTACTATGGGTATAGCGCGGATACCGAAAGGAAAATATGAGAGTTTTCGTAACAGTTTAGCGATTTGAAAAAATGGCACAAAAGCCTTTGTTGAGGGCTGGGGGTTAGAGCGGAACGCGCCGGAAGCATCGGTTGGGTTTCCGCATGGCCACGAAGACAGAAGATCTTTTCCTCCGGAGGAGGCGGGGGTTCTTGCCCGCCCCATATGCGGAGAAATAAGCGCCTTATGATTCCAAGCGTTACGCTCTGGCCCCCGGCCCCTGGAATCCCTTGGCCCTTACAACACACCTTTTTTCCAAGAGCTAAAGTGTTACGAGTTTTCAAGAATTAATCTGCCAAAATCGTTTATAGCTGAAGATGCCTAACCATGGCATCCTCTTTCAATTCAATTTGAAACCGCTTCTTCTCGCCCGATTGCTCAACGCCCCGTTTGGAGACCCGGCGCTCTTTGTGGAAGTGCTCTGGGAACGCCGCGCTTTGCTCTTCGACCTGGGAGATTTCCCGGGGATTCGTCCGGCCAAGCTCCTCAAAGTTTCCCATGCTTTTGTCTCCCATACCCATATCGATCATTTCATCGGGTTCGACGCTTTACTGCGGCTGATGTTAAACCGGGAGAAAGTCCTGAAAATATACGGGCCGCCAGGATTCCTAACTAACATCCGGGGCAAACTCTCCGGTTATACCTGGAACCTGACCGCAGAATATCCCTTTTCTATTCAGGCGGCTGAAGCCCACCCCGACCGGATTCTTACCCGGACTTTTCATTGCCATGAGCGTTTTGCCCCCGGAGAGGTGGAAGAGAAAGTCTTCCGGGGCGTTTTGGAAGAAGACCCGCAAATGCAGATTATGGCCACCCATCTCGACCATCTCATTCCCTGCCTTGCTTTTGCCGTAAAAGAGCGTTTTCATATTAACGTGCATAAGGATTATCTTGACAGGATGGGACTTCCTGTTGGGACATGGCTTAAGGAACTTAAAATGGCCATTTGGAGAGGAGAAGGGGATGACTTTTGCCTGCAGGTCCCGCAGAAAGACAGAGATGCCATGTTCACCACGGAATTGCCCCTTTCGGCCTTAAAAGATGCGATAACCATCACGCCCGGCCAGAAAATAGTTTACGTCTCGGATTGCCGTTTCAGCGAAGGGAATGTCGGCAAGATCATCAAATTAGCTGAGGGGGCGGATCTGTTTTTCTGCGAAGCGGCCTTTCTGGAAAAAGACCGGAAGCGGGCAGAGGAAAGGGCCCATCTTACGGCCCGCCAGGCAGGAGAACTGGCCCGAAAAGCCAGGGTTAAAAAGTTAAATATTTTTCACTTCTCCCCGAAATACGAGAAAAGCGCTGACCTGCTCTACCGCGAAGCAGAGGAGGCCTTTCAGGGATAAATTTTTTGGGGAAATTATTTTACCCGGGTCCAGTTGTTGGTTTTCCCGATCAGGGAAACGCCGATGAAACCTCTGACCTTCAAGTGATCGGGATTTTCCAGGGTCATCTTGCACTTGTAGGTTTTTCCTTCCCGGGGATCGTAGATCTGCCCTCCTTCCCAAAGATTCCCGCCGGAATAAGTAAACCCCCAGACCAGGTTTAACCCCAGAATGGGCCGTTCCTTTTTCGCCGGGTCGGGATTTTCCCGGTCAACTCGTGGTTGTCCACCCATGCCTTTGGGATCAGTGGCTGGATAGTTGGGTTCTTTCATCCAAACTATTTTCCCGCAGTACTTCCCGCCGCAGGAATAGATTTCGATCTGGGCCTCTTTCTCCTGGTTCCACCATTTTCCCACAATGGCGTCCTGGGTTTGGGCGTGGACGATGGAAAATAGCAGCAGAGTCATTCCCGTGGCGACAATGCCGAATATTTTTTTCATTCCTTATACCTCCCGGTACTGAATAGGAAATCGGAATCTAAAAAATTATCATGTCCGCTTTCACTTCTGAAAAAACTTGCCATAAGAGGCTTTTGCAAGACTCTTGAAAAGTAGAGGAAATCGTCATTCCGGGCAAGCGAAGCCCTGCACCGCATGGTGTACAGGGCGAAGCGCGACCCGGAATCCAGGATTTTCAAGAAATTCTGGATTCCGGCTTTCGCCGGAATGACGGAGTAAGTGACTCTTGCAAGAAGCTCAGAATATACCAATTTTTTGATAAGCGAACAAGCATTCTTTCTAAATTATAAGACGCCTCGTCCATCTTCACTTTTTGTGGTCGAGAATGATTTCTCGTTAACCGGTGCTAACGAATCATCCCGCGCTGGACCCGGCAGGGGGTTTTGATGCTCCCTCCTTTATCATCCTCCCGCCCGGTTAAAATGTGAGGATTCATTACCCCAAAAAAGTGAATGTGGGCAAGCTCAAAACGCTTGTTGACCTCTTTGGATAAATTTCGTTATACTGGAGCCTCTTGCAAAAGTATTTTTTTGTGGTTCGACAAGCTCACCACGAACGGAAAAACTAAATAATTTCAACCTAAGCCCGGTCACCCTGAGCCTGTCGAAGGGTAAATTACGGACTTTTGCAAGAAGCTCACTGTTAACGAACTTTTTCGTAACATTCCCCCTTCAGGCGCTTACTGCGCAACTAATACTAACATGTTGGTAAGAAGGAAATACCTGTCGATAAATCCCCCCAACCCCCCTTTGCCAAAGGGAAGATGTGAAAAATGCGAGTGGCCGACGAAATCAGCTTTGTTCGGTGTCAAGGGGACGGGAAAATTCGCGCCGCCAAAATCGGCGGGAAAAGAATGATCCCCAACGATTTACCTGCCTTCCGCGAAGGGACGCAGGCAACTTGGAACAAAATGAGGTGGATAGCTAAGGATTGGCCTTCGGGTCTAACCGAAGTCAAGTCCACCGCCGGCAACAGGGATAGCGCCGCCTCATTTTGGCCAGCGAATTTTTCTGGCCCATGGACATGGGTGGCGCTTCTCCTTTCCCCATACCCCAATTTTTTCACAGCTTCAGGGGAATGAAGGGGAATTTGACAGCTTTTCAAATGGCTAAACTGTTAATACAAATAAAATTTTTTCTCTGCGACCTCTGCGTACTCTGCGGTAAATAATTATAAATGAAATGGGAGACGAAAGATGAGTAATTTGGAAGAATTGATCCAGAAAGTGGCTGACCTGATCCGCCAGTCTGAGAAGGTCATCGTATTCACCGGTGCAGGGGTGAGTACGGAGTCAGGCATCCCTGATTTCCGCAGCCCCGGCGGAGTCTGGCAGAAATACAACCCGGAAGATTTCTATTACCAGAAATTCATCAGCAGTGAAGAATCCCGGGAAAAATACTGGAAGATGAGCCGGGAGTTTTACGAACCCTTGAAGAACGCTCAGCCCAACGCCGCCCACAGATCCATTGTGGAATTGGAAAAAATGGGCAAGCTGGATTGTGTGATCACCCAGAATGTGGACAACCTGCACCAGCGGGCGGGAAACTCGCCGGAAAAGGTGATAGAACTCCATGGCACGGCCATCTCAGTGTCCTGCCTGACCTGCCGGAAAAAATATGCCCGGGAAGAAATCCAATCCCGGCTTCTGCGGGGTGTGCGTGTGCCCAAATGCGACCAGTGCGGCGGAATATTGAAACCAGATACCGTCTCTTTCGGCCAATCCATGCCTCCCCGGGAGACCGAAGAAGCCTTCCATCGCGCCCGAAACTGCGACCTTATGATCGTTATCGGTTCTTCTCTCGCCGTCCAGCCGGCTGCCGCCATTCCTCTCGAAGCCAGGGAAAGCGGGGCTAAATTAGTCATCATCAACCGGGATCCTACTTACCATGACTCCTACGCTGATGTGGTCATCCATGGTTCCGCAGGAGAGGTTATGAGCAAAATCCTGAATCGTTTGAAAGGAGGATGAAAAAATAATTATGCTTGACCGGCTGTCGGCGGGAAACTATGCATGGGCATGATGCTCAGAATCACTCCTCTTCCGTGAAAGCTTCCCGAAAGGGGTGTGCAATGGATTTCATAGGGTTTGCCGGATATCCAACAATTACTCAGGACCTGGGGCGTATGGATATTAAGCGCAGCGGCAATTGTGGCCCCCACCCCATCACCGAAGTAATCCGAAACATCTTCTCCCAGACGAATCGTTTTGCCGGAAAGGGGGAGCCGCTGGGTCTCCTGATTCGCTAAAACGATCATCCCTTCCTTGCTTACTCCGATGATCGCCACCGGCAAATGATCAAGAATTTCCCTGGAGAGTTCCAAAGTCTGGTTCTGGATGACCAATTCTTCGGTTCTTCTTTGAATCAGCGTCTCAAGATTCTCGTTTACTTCCCGCAAGGTTTTGTTCTGTTCCAGGACCTTTCGGTGCAGCTCCTTGTTGGCTTCCTGAAGGTCATAATAATCCAGGGCCTGCTTGATCTCCAGCTTGAATGTCTGATCGTCCCAGGGCTTTAAAAGAAACTTATATGTCTGCCCTTTGTTGACCGATTCGCTTATGGCGTCCACGTCCATATAACCGGTCAGGATAATCCGAATTACATCCGGATAGTTTTCTTTGACCGTGGCTAAAAAATCCGTCCCGCTGATCTCAGGCATCCTCTGGTCGGAGACAATCAGGTGAACCTGGTTTTCTTCAAGCAATTTTAAGGCTTTGTTTACGCTGGAGGCCGTCAGGATTTCATAATTCTCCTTGCGGAGCAAGCGTTTGATGGCGTTTAAGATATTCTCTTCATCATCCACAAGGAGGATGGTATGTTTTCGCTCGTTCATCCTTACTCCTTATGCAGAAAAAATCGACAGGCCGATTCGATTTCAGCCGACAAAGGTGGAAACCACTCTTCTAACTTCTCCATTTGTAAGCACAGATTCTTTAATATTTCCGGAGCTATGCCTTCCAATTCAGATTCGACTTCCCCTGCCGTTAACTGTTGATTGGCGATTCGGTCGGCTATATGCACGATAATCGGAAGATGGAGGTCCGTGGCCCCGGAGTTGATGGCATGATGGTACTCTATGGCTTCGATAAGGGTCGGGGGGAATTGCCATCTCTTACTGATATATCCCCCGATTTGGGGATGGTTAAGGGGAAGCTGATTTTTTTCCGCCTGGTAAAAGGTTTGTCCTTTCTCGCGCATGGATGCCAGAATTTGGCCAAAGGGTTCAGGAAAATGCTGGGCCATGACGCTCTTGCCAATGTCGTGCAACAGGCCGGCCACAAAAGAATCTTCAGGAATCGCTAAGCGGGTTTTTCCAGCCAGGTATTTACTGATGACCGCCACGCCCACAGAATGCTTCCAGAAATCTTTGGCTTCAGACTCTTTCATTGTTTTTGCCGAAAAAGTATCGAACACCGAAACGGATATGACGGCGTTGCGAATGCTGTTGAACCCCAGGATCACCAGGGCGTGGGGGATATTGCTGATTTTTGAACGGAAGCCATAAAAAGCCGAGTTGACCAGTTTCAAAATTTTAGAGGTGATGGCTTGATCGGATTCGATCACCTCGCTTAATTTGCGAATCGAGGTTTCATAATCCTGAAGCATCCGGTTCACTTTACTCAAGATAATGGGTAGGGTGGAAATTTCGTGGATCTGGTTTAGCTTTTGCAAAAAGGTCTGTTTATCCATTTCTTGTATCCTTAACGATCACCCCTGAAGCCTTGGGGCGGGGAATTCCTGATGGCGCGGCCCTATTTGGCTTCCACATAAATCATTTCCAGAAAGGGATTGTTTTCCTGGAGCATTTTCAGTTTCTGGACATGGCTGTTGGTTAATGTTGTTCGGTGAGGCAGCAAAAACCGCCCCCCGGAAGAATATAGCGGTCGGGCCAGAACCATCCCTTCCCTCAAATCTTCTACTGAAAGTTGCCTTTCACCTTTATAAATCCCCTGGGATGAAAGATAATCCATAAAAGCGGGTCTTCTCCAAATCGTGTGGGTAAAAATGAGCCTAAAAACATCATATGGCCCTTTATTTATGCGGGTTTTATGACTTGTAAGGAGTCTAAAAATAATGCTATGAATTTCTCATGCGAAAACATAA
>VGSF01000132.1 GCA_016875165.1 Deltaproteobacteria bacterium | reverse complement strand
TCTCCCTGTTTACGCTTCACCCGGACGGTTACCCGCATAGATGCAAAACTCGGTTCTGACGGTCGGCTAACTTTGTCAGGCTGGCTTTTCAACCAACTGGATCTGTCAGGCTTTGCCTGGCGCACTAAGAACTCGCTTTTTGGCGAGTTCCCGGTATTTTAACCGCGAGGCAATGACGATGAGCTTGGGGGTAATGAAAATCGAAAATCAGCTTTTGCGCGATATGGATTTAGCAGGAAGGGTGGAAATCATGGAAAAGAACCTGCGAAAAAGAGGAAAGAAAAAATACTTTATTACAATTGCCTGACCCCATTTTCATGACCCCATTTTTGACATTTTGCCCTCGTTTTGGGCCTGGAAAATGGTTCATTAAGGAATTGTGCGTAGCAGAATTTTGGGGGTAGCGTTTATACGGAGTAAGGGAGGACAGATTATAACGGAATTTTTCGGCTGAAAAACAGCGATCTAAGGGTTGAAAACACCTGTTTCTACGATAATATCAAATAAGTATCAATATGATGGCTTGGTCCGACCCTCGAGCCGACGTTGGGTTAAATAATTAGGGATTTTGTTCCTCTTTAATCTTTTTCCTAAGGTATGGAATAAAGGGAAGAAGGGGACGTCCATAAAATTATAAATTGACAATAGAAATGGGTTCTGGTACAAGCAATCCATGCCTAGAAAAGCCCGCATCGACATGCCCGGTGGCCTCCATCACCTTATCATCCGAGGGATCGAAAGGAGGAGGATATTTCGGGACGACCAGGACAGAAACAACCTTCTAAGCAGAATCGGTATGATTCTGGAGGAGACAAAAACTCCTTGTTACGCATGGGCTTTTTTACCGAATCATTGCCATCTCTTGCTAAGAACCGGTTAAGTTCCTTTGGCTCGCGTGATGGGAAGTCTCCTGACTGGGTACGCCGTCAGTTTTAATCATAAGTATAGAAGACATGGACAGCTTTTCCAGAACCGGTATAAATCGATTCTTTGTCAGGAGGATCATTACTTTTTAGAGCTGGTTCGGTACATTCACTTGAATCCTCTGCGGGCGAAAGTGGTGGGGGAGTACAAGGCCTTAGGATATTGGGCGTATTCGGGCCATAGCGGGATATTGGGCCATAAGAAGAATTCTTGGCAAGATATTGACTATGTTCTTGGTTACTTTGACCGGAGAGAAAAAGCTGCCTGGAAAAAATATAGGGAGTTTGTAGAGGAAGGCATTTCGCAAGGGAAGAGGCCTGATTTGGTTGGGGGAGGATTAATCCGGAGTTTGGGTGGATGGAAGGAAGCCGTCCGAGCCATGGCCAACGGGGTTCGTTTGAAAGGGGACGAGCGGATTTTGGGGGATAGTGATTTTGTTTTAGGTGTTCTGAAAAGCTCGGAAGAAGAAATGGAGCGAAGATATCGGCTGAAAGCTGCGGGGTATAATTTGGAAAGGGTAGCCGGCCGGGTGGCGGAGGTATTCGGTGTCCGGGCAGAAGATTTATGGGTTCCGGGGAAATACGCCAGGGTTGTACCTGCTCGGAGTCTATTTTGCTATTGGGCGGTGAGGGAACTTGGAGTCGGTGCGACAGAGATTGCCAGAAGGCTCGGTCTTACTCAGCCGGCGGTGAGTATTTCGGTAAGGAGAGGAGAGCGAATCGCGAAGGAAAAAGGGCTGGCGATAGCTTAGGAATAGAAATTTATAATTTTATGGACGTCCCCTTTCTTTCTCTGGGGTATTTCTGGTTGAAGATAGAAAATGAAGCCATGGCCTCAGCTCCCCATAGTCTTTTGGGAACCTGGGCAAAAGTTCAGGATCCAAGGTTATGAGAATGGAGAAACGAGTGAATATCTACGTCGATTTCGAAAGCATAAGGGGGCTTTTCGAACAAGCTCAGAGAGAAAATCGAACCTCCCTGTTCGAATATGAGGTGTACGAATTGATCCGCTTTTCCGGGGGAGAGACGATTCCTCGGTACCTCGTTGTTGGGAAGGGAGAGCGGTTGAGTACCGAGAAACTCCTTGCCCTCCCGGGCGAGAAAGTCGTGATCAAGACCATATCCCCGTACCTTGTTCACAAAAGCGATGTGGGGGCGGTTCGAATCGTGCCCAAGGAAACGGAACAGGTGCTTTCGGCGCTCCGGGCCATGACCTATGAAGTGCCCGAGCAATACGCCCGGAACATCCTGCAGGACCCCCAATCGGCCCCGGAAATTTACTCCGGCCTGCGGGGGCAGGCACTCACTGCGGCGATTTCCCGGGATATCCGGGGCTTTTTGCTGGTGCAGCATATGCCCGTCTCGCATGAATTCGGCAACGAGCTCATCGTGAGCCTGCGCGAAACGCGCGAGTTCGGTATGATCATCAGCGCCGGCCTGGGGGGGACAGACACCCAGCTTTACATCGATAGTCTGAAAAAGGGCCGGGCGGTTGTCGCTGCATCGACGGAAATGACTGACGGGGAGAGCTTTCTCAACCTATTTAAGGAAACCCTTTCCTATAAAAAGCTTGCCGGTCTGACGCGGGGGCAGAAACGGTTGGTGACGGATGAACAGCTCCTGGAATGCTTCTCCGCCCTGATCGCCGTGGGGAATTATTTCTCCCCGGCCAAGGCGGATTCGCCTTTCGTCATCAAGGAGCTGGAGGTCAATCCCTTTGCCTTTGTGAACTACCTCATGCTGCCCCTGGACGGCCTGTGCGTTTTTGCCCCGCCCAAGCATCCCAAGGTCGCGCCCCGGCCGATCATGAAAATCGACAAGCTGCTCCACCCGGCCTCCATCGGGGTGATCGGCGTTTCCGAGCGGGTGGAAAACGTGGGGCGGATCATCGTTCGCAATGTCCTTGCGAACGGCTTTCCGCCCGCAGGGTTTCACATCGTCCACCCCGAGGCTGCCGAGATCGAAGGGATTCCCGCCGTGCCCTCCCTGGGTGCGCTACAGGGGAAACTGAAAGGGGGGACGAAGGGGGGACGTTGATTCTTACAGTGCATTGTGCTTGACAAGATCACCCTCTTTTTTATAAAATCAGCCCATGCCACGACAAGCTCGGTTAGATACTCCCGGCGCCCTTCACCATATCATGGTGCGGGGAATAAACCGGTCACAAATATTTGACGACAATGAGGATCGGTCTCGTTTTCTTACCCGCCTGGGCGAAAACATCCTAAAAACGCATTCCTCCCTCTATGCCTGGGCGCTCATGGAAACGCAAGTCCATCTATTGGTGCGGAGCGGCCCACAGGGAATTTCCGCCCTCATGCGAAAGCTCCTAACCTGGTACGCCCAATACTACAATCGGCGCCATCGGCATACGGGGCATCTATTTGAAAACCGTTACAAATCAATCCTATGTGAGGAAGAGAATTACCTTTTGGCCCTTGTGAGATACATCCATTTAAATCCGGTACGGGCTAAGCTGGTAAAGACCATGGGGGAGTTGGATCTTTATCCTTGGACTGGGCATCGGGCGATCATCGGGAAAGACGAATATCCGTGGATGGATCGGGCTTATATTTTGGGCCAATTTGCTGGGACAAAGGGAAAGGGGATCCGGGCATACCACCGGTTTGTTCAGGATGGGCTGGCGGAGGGGCGCAGGCCTGAGTTAACGGGAGGGGGATTAATTCGGAGTCAGGGGGGATGGTCGCAGGTTCTTGCTCTGCGGAGCAGAGGGGAAAAAGAGTTGTCAGATGAGCGCATCTTGGGGAGTGGGGAGTTTGTCGAACAGATCCTTCAGGAGGCGGATGAACGGCAGTTACGGCAAATGAAACTCCGGCGGAAGGGAAAGAGCATAGGCGATATTATTGAGGGGGAATGCGGAAGGCGAAAGGTGAGTGAGCAAGAGTTGAGGAAGGGAAGTAGGAGAGCCCTGGTGAGCGAAGTTCGAGCAGCGATTGCCTACCGGAGTAAGGAAGAACTGGGGATATCTGGCGCAGAGATCGCCCGTCAATTGGGCGTAAGTACATCCAGCATAAACCGGGTTTTAGGAAGAATGGGTCCATTGCCAACGGAATGAGTTATGCACCGTAAGAACCAACGTCCCCACTCACAATCTCCTTTCTCCTCTCCCGAGGTCTTTCACGCAGGCTGTTCTTGTGCTGCTCCCGCAGCGCCCGCGTCCAGATTGTGCGGCGCACTTCTTCGGCCTCGTCATCGTCCCACTGGCCTAATTCCAGGTATTCGTCCATAGCCTTGAACGCGCTCGGCTTGCCGAACCATTTCACTGCGACATACTCCTGACCATATTTAGCAGCCAGGCCGCGCACGCAGTTGAAAAGATAATGGACATAGTCCTCGAAGCCTTGCTCACAATTATGGGCTTCATAGCCGGCGACCACGTTCCGGATGCGTGCTGGCAGTGCTTTCATTTCCTTGTCCTGATGTTTGTGACGCAGCGTCATCGTACATTCGTCCTCAAAGTAACCGGCCAGGCGTGTTGTCAATATCTTCAGGGCAATGGTTTCACAGTCGGGCCACGGTCTTTCCTGCTTTTTAACCACATCGAAAACACACACGCCCTGTTTTTTATTCTTTCGCTGAACTACATTCTTATTACTATGTGCCGCAAATTGACCCGAGTGGTGACCGCAATTTGACCGGAGTGTGACCGCATTTTGCGGTCGGTTACCGTGCAGCAGGTGGCGGCATTCCTCCGGCCAGGCCTGTTCATTGATGCCGTAATAATTTACTTCCCCTTTTAAACGATTCATAAGTAAGATGCCTTCCGCCTCTGCCTTCTTTGAATCCCGCTGCACAGTGTCCAGGCTGCATTTTGTTTCTGCGGCAATGGTCTTCTGATGCAAATAAAAACTCTCACCGTCGAACAGCTTGCCGCAGTCCTCAAAATATTTGTACTTGGATGCCATGTAACATAGGAACACGCCCAGGCGCGGCCCAAATAATTCCAGCATCCTACTGCTTACCTTCCACTCCCACGGCTTACTTTCTTTATTTTCATTTCCCATTGCCTACCTCCCTGTGCGAGATGGGGACTGGGAACGGTGGCACAGGCACCGTTCCCTTGACCTCCCTGGAGAGGCGTCCCCGCAGCCGCTTTAATTTTTATTGATCTCCATCGCTCTCACCTTCGCCGCGACCACAGCCGCAGGCATCCGAAGAAACGATTTAAGTAAGACCACCTGCGCCGGTGTCGGCCTTTGCTTCCGCGTCTCAATCCGGTGCAAAATCCAGATGCTGGGATTGCCGCCCAGCAGGGCGCTGACTTCTTTCAGCGTTAAATTTGCCTGCGCCCTTTTCACCCTCAACCGATACGGTAAATCTCTCCTTGTGCGTTTCATAATTATCTCCACCAAATAAAGAAGCCGGTGCTTCCTCCCTCTCCTTTGGGACGATGCACCGGCTTCGGTTCGGCGCGCACTATTAACTTTTGAGTTAGTTTAAGAGACCCGTAAAATAATTGCAAGCGAAATCATACGTGGGCCAGCAGAATTCTTTTTTGCCCTGTGATTCCGGTCGATTGCATTCAGAAGAATTTTCAAAGCCGCAGGCGCGGCTATGAAACCACAGCCGTAATGGTGCTCCGTAGTGAAGGGTATTGAAACCTGATTGCCGGATGCGGTAGAATGCTGCTACAGCCCTTTCACCAGAAGTTTGGTTCTCCATTTTATCAAGAAATTCATAATCCTAAAAAGTATTTCTGGAAAAAGGACATCAAAAAAAGCCAGCAGTAGAATAGTGTGTGTTATTGCCAAAAAAGGATGGGAAAATATGCTGGAAAAGTAGCTTGACTTCACACCGAAAACGCTCCAACCTATGTAAGCCAAAAAGACCAAAATGCAAAATAAGATTATTACGTTTTTTGAAGCTTTGTATCCAGAAATGTCTAAATTATCTGTGCTCAATTTCTTTAAATCTTTTCTTTTGTATCCTTTCAAAAGGGATGTGACGTTTGTACTTTCATCAAGAGTCCTGCCAAATCCCTTTTTAAGAACAAATGGGATTAAATTAATTAGGATGCTTAGTATGGAAATTGATAGTGTCCTTCTTTTGAGTTGAAAGCGATATTTTATCCCTTTACAAAATTGAACTGTATCACAATGCTCATCAAACACTCGGTCTAATAATTGGTTGCCAGTTATATAATTATTCGTTCGATCAAGAAACATTTCTTTTTCATGGTCATAAAAAAATCACCGATGAAATTAAGCGCAATTGGTTGGGGAGTTGATTTACTTACATGCAAGGATTCTTCCGTGGGACAATCGGGATCGTTGAAGTCATAATCAAAATGGTTTGCACGATAAAGACTGTGAGTCCCAATTTCCACCATTATGGGAACTCTGTGGGAATCGAATTCACCTTTTGACTCAGTTGGGTGTGTATAGACGATGTGAATAAGTGCTACTGTATCGTCTTTACCATCTTTCGTTTTAGGTGGGATATAACGAATGTCCTTAGGATAATTTCTTCGAATACTAAAGCCAACCTTTCGATCTGTTAGAATTGTGGGCGAGGAATATGAGGATCCATTGCCAATACTGAATAATTTAAGAAATTCTTCTGTGCTATTAAAAGATGGTAGATTTGACATGGTATTTTCTATACCACAAATCCCAAAAGAAAAAAAGCCCCTTGAAAGGCTTGAAAAGATTCAGGTTTCCAGGTAATATAAAAGCCACTGGCACTTCTATCAGTGGCTTTGTGCGGCGGCTTGCGGTGGGCGCTGGTGGTGTGCCTGGTCTTGGGTGCCTGCGGTAGTGGCCGGTGTCCAGATTGCCGGTCAGCGGTGTCCGCGCTGGTGGCGGCGTCCACTGGCCCCACACTGGCCAGCACAATCCTCGTTTAGGGCATTCTAAAGCGGTTCCAAGGCCCACAAAATGGACATAACTGCCTGGAAATTAAGTAATAACGCATATTTATGAAGACCCTGGTTTCGCGCTCACATACCGGAGGTCGATGGTTCAAATCCATTACCGCCTACCAAAATTAAAAAGGGGTTATGGGATAAACATCCATAACCCCTTTTTCTTTGGACTGTGCTAATTTTGTGCTAACTTTTTTTTCGATCCTATCCAAAACTTCCACTCCCGACCGCAGGCTTTCAGGCAAAAAGATGGTGAGGCGGTTATCCAGCCGGATGTAGTCCCACTTCAGCCCAAGGATTTACTGCGATTACCATCTGGAAATCCCGGGGTTCAAATGAAATTATGTACAAAATTATAATTGACATTTGGACGTCCAAATGGTAATCATGTTAGCATGATTGAACGTCCTTATTGGATCAACCGTGTCCGAGCAGCGTGGCAAAAAAAACCTATCCTATGGCTGGCGGGGGTCCGGCGCGTGGGCAAAACTACTCTTGCCCGAATGCTGCCCGAGGCAATTTTTATGAACTGCGACCTCCCTTCGGTGGCGCGCCGCCTGGAAGATCCGGAGCTTTTCTTCCGGGCGCATCTCCAGAATACCGTCATCGTGCTGGATGAGGTGCATCGATTACCCGACCCCAGCCGAATTCTAAAGATTGCGGCTGATGCTTTCCCGGGGTTGAAGATTCTGGCTACCGGTTCTTCCACTCTGGCTGCTACGCGCAAGTTCCGGGATACGCTCACCGGGCGAAAGACCGTTCTCGCTCTCCCTCCCGTGCTCTGGACGGAGTGCGAAGCGGAGTTCGGAATTCGCGATCTGGACCGGCGCCTCCTGCACGGCGGCCTTCCTGAAGCTCTATTGAATGCTACCAAAGATGATGGTTTTTATGCCGAGTGGATGGACAGTTTTTATGCGCGCGATATCCAGGAACTCTTTGCCATTCGCGAGCGCACGGGATTTCTGAACCTGTTACGCTTGATGTTGCGGCAGAGCGGGGGAATGGTGGACTACTCGGCTCTTTCTCGAGAGTGTGATATCACCCGCCCCACGGTTAAAGCTTATCTTGAAGCGCTGAGTGTGGCGTGTGCCCTTTTCCCGCTTCCTCCGTTCCACGGCGGAGGGCGTCGCGAGATGGTTCGGCGTCCTAAGGCCTACGGGTTCGACACTGGATTTGTCACCTTTGTTCGGGGGTGGTACGACATTCGTGACGACGATCGCGGTCTCCTATGGGAACACCTTGTGTTGGATGTCCTGCGCAGTGCGACCAGCGCAGAGGGTTTGTTTTATTGGCGCGACAAATCGGGTCGGGAAGTGGACTTCGTGGTACGCCGCGGCCGCGCTATCCATGCAGTTGAATGCAAAATAAATCCTGATCGATTTGATCCCGAATCCTTGATAGTTTTCCGCGGTCTTTATCCACAGGGCCGAAATTATCTCGCCTGCCCCGGCGTCGAAGAGCCCTACGAACGCCGCTTGGGTAAACTGATTCTTCGGGTTACCGGTTGTCGGAGCCTGCTGCGGGAGTTGGGTGAGGGCTTCAATCTATAAACCGTTGCGGCTGTAAAAAAGCCCAGGGTCAGGGGGTCTACATGGCATGTCCCCTCCCTCAAATATTTTCTTCCCTTAAGAGAATTCCAACTTACGCTTGTAAACAACGTCCCCAAATACGCAAATACCGCGTCAGAAATACGGATCAAAAATAGGGGAGTCGCTCCCCTCCAATCCTGTATGCCTTCATGTCCTTTGCTCGATGACAGGATTTCGTCGGTGTCCGGTTAGAGTCATTTTTGAAGTCGGACTTTATCGGCTATTTCACCGTATACCCGCGGCCATCGAGACAGGCGCTCATCGCCCGTTGATAGTTGGCGCGCTTCTGGGCATTCTGAGTTTCGGGCGTGCTTCCGGGCGGCTGCGTCGGGTCGAAGCCCGTCTGCTCCTTGGCCCAGAGGTGGCACTCATAGCGATCATCCGCCTGTTTCTGTTCGCTCTGGCCCAAGCGGGGATAGATGAACATCTGGTCCGCTGCCGGCGGCGCCTCGCTGACTTCCTTATTCGGCGGCTCGACGACGACATAGCCGTCCCCTCTATGCGCGTAATAGACTTCGTTGGCATAGTAGTAAAGTACGCCGCCCACCCATATCGTGGTGAAATAGGGGGGCAGGAAGGGCACGAAAAGGCCTACCGGGGGCACGACGATGGCGAAGCGCGGCCCCTGCGGGCGGAACCAGACGCCTCCGGAGAAGTAGAATCGTGTGCCTTTGTGAACCACCACCCGGTGGTGGCGGGGCAATTCTCTGATCACCTGGCCGCGGGCCGGGTAATAACGGTCATGGCGATGACGCGAATCCCTGAATTCCCGGTGGCGGGACCCGCGGTCATCCGCATACGCCGCCGGTGTCCATCCGGATAGTATCACGCCCGACAACAGGGCGAGCATCAGTCCCAATACGAGGAACCTGTTTTTTTTGTGAATATGGGTCATGGTTATTGCCTCCGTAAAATCAACGATGAATTTTCGCCACAGTTTCTTGTTATACCTTACCGCACGCTGTAGTCCCGCCCTTCCATGCAGGCGGACATCGCCCGCCGGAAGCGGGACGCATTCGCTTCAAGCCGGGCGTTCCTGGCACGGCCTTGCGCGGCATAGGCCTCCTCCTGCTGGCGAGCGGATTCCATTCGCGCCGAATCCGATGCTGCGCCGGCTATAGCCCCCCCGGATGCGCCGATCAAGGCGCCCTTCACGGCATGCCTCGGTCCGCCGATCAGCGCGCCCAGCACGGCACCAGCTATCGCCAGAGTGGCGGTATCATGCCCCGGCGGAGGCATCGGCACTACCCGCACGCGCTGATCCTTCGGGATCGCTGATTGACCCGGATCGAATCCGGTCTGCTTTACAGCCCAGTTGTAGCATTCGTAATGGTCGCGGGATTGCTGCTCGTTCGCCTGACTTGCTTTCGGGTAAAAATAGAGCTGAGTGAGGGGGATCTTCGAGTCTCGACGGCAGCTTCTGGCTCTGGTCTTGAAGCGGCTCGATAAGGCGCATAATAACATGCCGGCAACAAAAACACGGTCAGGAAAAGCAAGAGCCAAAAGGGAGTTCTTGGCACCCACTGCGTTGGAAGATATTCGACGGTCTTTTCCTTGTATATTGAGATCATCATTTTCGTTCTCCTTCGTCGCTGAACCCTGCATAAACCATTAGCAAAAACAAGCCGGTAACCCTTACAAATAAAATTATACCTCTTTCTTCTCTTTTTGTCATTTTTAAAGCCCCTTTATACGGAGGGTTTAGCAAATTCTATGTCATTAATGTTTTGTCGCTGCGTAAAACATAGAGATAACGATAACCATTGTCTTCACGGGAAATTACGAAAATTCTCCTGGGCGGAAGGCAATAGGGGGTCTTATGGAAAGCGGATATCCCGCCGATGCTTGTCCTGCACCAGCACGGTACAGGGCTGGCGGCGTCCGCCTGAGGCGGACCTTTCCTTCCGGGCCCTGGGCAGGCTTTCATTAAAAATAAAAACTATTTTTTGGGCTGGAATAGGGATATAATATTATCAGTAAAAAGGGGAAGTGGACGTTGGCCTGGATGCGAAAAAGGAAATTTTTTTTGATGGAGGTGAAGAAAATGAAAAGAATACTCCTTATTTTGGTCTTGCTGTTATTGCCGACTTCATTATGGGCTCAGGTTAGCTTCAGCATAAGCATCGGAGCTCCTGGTTTTTACCTTTCGGTAGGAAATTTCTTCGGGTATCCGGAACGCGAAGTGGTTGTTGTCCGTGAGCGGGGAATTCCAGACGATGACCTGCCCGTAGTCTTTTTCATATGCAAGCATGCGCATGTAGCCCCTGAGGTAATTATTAAACTAAGAGTAGTCGATGGCTGGGCTTGGTCAAGGATATGTGCATACTACAGGATCCCTCCCACCGTTTTCTACATCCCAGTGGCAAGATATGGTCCGCCATATGGTCGGGCTTATGGGCACTATAAACGCTACCCACATGAAAGAGACTGGATAAGAATACGCTTGAAAGATGCTGATATCGTCAATCAGGTAAATCTGATCTTTATATCGAAATACTATAATTATTCCCCAGAGCGAGTCATCAAGATGAGGGAGCAAGGCTCATCTTTTGGCAACATCGAAAGAAAAGTTTACAGAGAAAGGGAATATCAAGCGAGGGGAGGAGTTCCACCGCCAGAGATGCGCAGGCCGGGATCTCCGCCAGAAATGCGCAGGCCACAAGGAAGAACAGAGGGAATGGCAGGTTTTCCATCAAAGAAAGATATACCTACCCAAGGAGTAAAACCCCCTCACTCCAGATTTCAGGATGTATATTCCTCAATACCCCATCCATCTCAAAGGCCTGAGGTAAAAGGTCGATATGGTGGTGAAGAAAAAGGAC
>VGSF01000131.1 GCA_016875165.1 Deltaproteobacteria bacterium | reverse complement strand
CTACGTTCTGCTGCGAGATTTTGCCCCGCAAGGCGGGGCTGCCGACCTCATTTTGGGGTCGGCTAAAATCTCTCCGCTTCTCTACCTCCCTATGGATAACTCCTATTTTTCATTAAAATTTACCCACACGATTTGGAGAAGACCCAAAGTTTAAATTAGCCACAGAGGACACAGAGATCACAGAGTTTTAAAAACCATGATTAAGAAAAAGTGTAACACTTTAGCTCTTTGAAAAAAGGTGTGTTGTAAGGGCCAAGGGATTCCAGGGGCCGGGGGCCAGAGCGGAATCCGCCTTAGGCGGAGAATCATAAGGCGCTTATTTCTCCGCATATGGGGCGGGCAAGAACCCCCGCCTCCTCTGAAGGAAAAGATCTTTTGTCCCCGTGGCCAGGCGGAACCCCAACCGATGCTTCCGGCGCGTTCCGCTCTAACCCCCGGCCCTCAACAAAGGCTTTAATACCATCTTTTCAAATCGCTAACCTGTTACGAAAAAGTAAAGAATAAGTGTAAAACGTCTAAGTGATCCAGATGCAGGTTACACTACAGTTGAAAAAAGGAATTTCCTATACCATCAAATTTCAACTCCCGATGGCATAGGCCTGGCGGCGGGGGTCGGCGCCGGCCATGATGATGCCGTATCCCCTGTCAATGCCGATGATTTGGGAGGAACCCATAACTTCGTCCCAATCAGAAACGACCTGAACTATATGACCCTTGTCTTTGAGGCTTCTTACGGCCTCTGCAGCAAACCGACCCTCCAGAAATAGTGAACCATCAGGATTACTCCGGAAGCGGGGAGCTTCCACGGCCTCCTGGACATTCGCTCCAAATTCCAGGTGGTTCATCAGCAATTGGGTCACGGTCTGGGTCTGACCATCGGCGCCGGGCGTGCCCAAGACGAGATAGGGCCGACCGTCCTTAAGGACGATGGTTGAATGAAGGGTGTGATAGGGCCTCTTGTGGGGTTGGAGACAGTTGACGTGGTCAGGATCGAGGGTAAAGCCCCGGCCTCGATTGTGCAGGATAATGCCGGTATCAGGGATCATCACGCAACTGCCAAAAGACTCATAAAGGCTCTGGATCAGGGAGACGGCATTACCATCTTTATCCACCACGGCCAGATAAACGGTGTCCTGGCCGCCTTTTAAAAAATCCCGGGGTTTAACCGCCGTGGCGGCCCTCTGCCGATCGATTCTTCCGGCCTGCTTGCGGATTTGTTCGGACGAGAGCATTTGATCCACCGGAACCGGATGGAAGTCCGGGTCGCAGACATACTTGTCCCGGTCGGCAAAGGCCAGTTTCTTGGCTTCCACCAGCAGGTGGAGGGAATCGGCCGTGTTATGACCGAGCCCGGCCAGGTCGAAATTTTCCAGTATGGCCATCTGCATTAACAAGGCAATTCCCTGGGAGTTGGGCGGCAGAGTGCAAATCGTCAGACCCTTGTAATTTTGCTTCAGGGGTTCGCCCCAGTTGTGGGTGTGGTTTAAGAGGTCCTTTTGGCTGAACAGGCCGCCTGCTTTTTCTGAGAAGCGCACCAGAGCCTCACCGAGCTGCCCCCGGTAAAAGGCATCTCTGCTCTGGGAAGCCAAAAGCTTAAGGGATCCTGCCAGATCGGTCTGGACCAGTCGTTCACCAACCCTGGGAGGCTCACCACCCGGAAGAAAGATCTTGGCTGCGGCTGGTGATTCGGCCAGTATCAGAGCGCGCTTTTCAATGGCCTGGGCTAGTTCCGGATAAACGGGAAAGCCGTTTTTCGCATATGAGATAGCCCTGGGTAACAGATCAGCCAGCGACCTGGTGCCATATTTTTCTAAGGCGGCCTGCCAGCCGTCGATGGCCCCAGGAACAGTGGCAGTAAGAAGCCCGTCTTCCGGGATAGCCTTGAAACCCAAATTTAAATAGTGTTCCCGGGTAGCTTTGTAAGGCGAGCGGCCGCTGGCGTTCAGAGCCTCCATCCGCCCGTTTTGAGCCTGGTAAATCAAAGCAAAGAGGTCGCCCCCCAGACCGCACATATGCGGCCTGACCACGGTGAGGGCCAGGTTGGCGGCCACAGCCGCATCCACGGCGTTGCCGCCTGATTCCAGCACGGCTGCCCCGGCTTGCGCGGCTAAAGGGTGATCGGCAGTAATCATCCAGTTAGTGCCCATAACCACGGGGCGATGGGAAGTGAAAGAATTGGCCATGTTCAATTTCCTTTTAAGATAGTCATTTAAAAAATAGCTTATCCCGAAGTCTTTTGTTTTGGTCGGTTGTAATAAAACCTAAGGAAGGGATAAACCACCGAGAACACGGACAGAAGAATGAAAAACAAAGATATGGGCCGAGTTAAAAACAGGGTTAAGCGGCTATCGGTCATTAAAGCCTGGGTGAAGTTGGACTCAGCCATAGGACCCAGAATAACCCCCAAAATCATGGGCGTAAGGGGGATTTTGAACTTTTCCATCAGATAGCCCAGAACTCCGAAAATGAAGAGCACCCAGATGTCGAAGAACCGGTTATGAATCATGAAGGAACCCACCGCGCATAGAGCGAGGATGGAGGGGAACAAAACATAGATGGGTATGCGGGTCAGCCGCACGAAGGCATGAATGCCATAAAGCATCACAGCCAGCATGCAAAAGTGGGCCAGAACAAAAGCCACGAAAACGCCATAAACCAGTTTGGGGTGATTAACGATCAAAAGAGGACCAGGCTGGATGCCGTGGAGGATAAGAGCGCCCATCATGATGGCCGAAACGGCGTCGCCAGGAATGCCTAAAGCTATGGTCGGCGTCAGTGATCCTCCGCAGGTGGCGTTGTTAGCCGACTCCGAGGCAATTATTCCATCGGGGATGCCTGTGCCAAACTGCTCTGGACGTTTGGAGGCTTTTACTGTCTGATCATAAGCCAGGAGGTTGGAAATGCTTGACCCGGCGCCGGGCAGGGCGCCGATAAAGACCCCAATCATGGAAGATCGAAGAAGGTTGGTTGTCCGGCGGAAGATGTCGACGATAACCTGAAAATTAGACCAGGTCAATTTGGCATTCAAGATCAAGGCTTGGCTGACTTTG
The DNA here is from genome assembly GCA_016875165.1 of Deltaproteobacteria bacterium. Taxonomy (GTDB): domain Bacteria; phylum Desulfobacterota; class SM23-61; order SM23-61; family SM23-61; genus JAHJQK01. Next base: position 8,231 of record VGSF01000131.1, on the reverse strand, counting down.
TCCTTTTTCTCTAAAGTGGTCATGAGCTGAGAAAAAGCAAAAAGGCCAATCAAGACCGGCAAAAAGGAAAACCCACCGCTCAGGCCGTGCAGCCCGAAATTGAACCTGGGCACGCCGGTCATCGGATCCGCGCCGAACATGGCCGCCAACAAACCGAGGAGGCCGGAAATAATCCCTTTGGTCAAGGACTTTCCTGATAGGCTGGCGATAACCGTGAGACCAAAGAGTACCAGGGAAAAAAGTTCCCAGGGGCCGAACTTTAAGGCTACATTGGCCAGGGGCGGGGTGAAAAAGATCAATACGGCGGCGCTGAACAGCCCTCCGAAGAAAGATGACCAGGTGCCGATGGCTAAGGCTCGTCCAGGTTCACCTTTTTTGGCCATGGGAAAGCCGTCGAAGACGGTAGCCACTGATGAAGGGGTGCCCGGAATGCCAATGAGGATGCCGCTTATCTGGCCACCGGCCATCCCGCCGACAAATACGCCAATCATGGCGCATAGCCCTTCAATGGAACTCATTCCAAAAGTCAGCGGCAAAACAAGGGCTGCGCCCATGGTGACGGTGAATCCGGGAATTAAGCCGACGACAACACCGCCTATAGTCCCCAGGAAAATGAGAAGTAAAGGATAGGGATGAAATATTTCCTGAAAACCTATGGCAAGCAGTTCTAACATCTATTTCCCGTTTGAAAATGGTTTTAACTTCCACTCCTCATTTCAGAATAAGCGGCCTGCAGGCAAAAAAACGTTAAACAGGGTTTTAAAGCCGTAGTACACCCCGAAAGTCATGGCCATAGTTGTAACGGCGATGACCGCCAAAGAACTTTTGGTTCGGGGTCCGATCAGCCACATCAAAGTCGGTATGAAAATAAATGTGGAAATGGCATATCCAGCAAAATCCATCAACAGCACATAGGCAAAAAAGCAGAAAAAGGCGAGGATAACCCACTGGTACTGGCCTAGGACTTGATTAATACTGGTTATCTTCTGTGTACGAAGGGTCTCCGGAGCTTTGGCAGCCCGTCTTCCTTTAAGAAAATTTTGCAGGATGAGGCTCCCCCCTGCGAGCATCAAAAGAGTCAGCACGATCTTCGGGAATACGGCCGCTCCCAAGGTGCCGAACTTGGGAGGGGGAAGCCTGTCGGCCTGGTAATACATGAAGGCGCTAAATGCGATGATTATAACTCCGATAAGTTTTTCTGCTTTCATAAACCTTCATTCAGTTATTTTTTCTCTTCAGGCGCCTTTATATTGAACTTCTTGGCCAGCATATCCAACCGTTTAGTCTCGCTTTCAATGTATGACCTGTAGCCAGCCTGGTCAAGAAAGACCACATCACACCCAAGCTCATCAATTTTTTTTATAAAATCCTTATCCTGGGCGGCTTTTAGGAAAATCTGGCTCAGTTTATCGACAATCTCTTTAGGGGTATTTAAAGGGGCGCAAACTCCCCGCATTACCCGGAATAGAACGTCAATTCCTTGTTCTTTCAAGGTAGGCGTATCAGGCAGAATGGGATGGCGCTTTTCTGTGGCAATGCCCAGAGCTTTTAGCTTCTTGGCTTGAAAATATTGCTTGCCCACTGCCGGATTGCTCTCGCCCAAATCGATAAAACCACCGAGGAGGGCTGCCTGGCGTTTGGCCGTACCTTCATAGCCGACGATCTTGAAATCAATGCCAGCCACATTGCTAATGTCCAGCGGGAAGAAATGGCTGGTGGATCCCAGGGTGGCGCCAAACGTTATCTGGCTTGGTCTTTTTTTGGCATCGGCCACTAATTCCTTCATGTTATTCCAGGGGCCATCACCTCGCCCGGCGACCAATGCCGGAGTCTGGATAAGGTTGGCAATGGGGATAAAGCTGGAATAATCAAAGTCAGCCACTCCCACCACTTTTGAAGAGATGACTGACTCGTGGGTAGCGGTTAGAGTGTATCCATCTGGTTTAGCGTCTTTGCCCTGACGCGCGCCCAAGGTCCCACCGACGCCAGGGACATTAATTACCACCATGGGCTGGCCCAGGTATTTACCGGCAAAATGCGCCACAACCCGCATTATGGCATCCGTATCGCCACCTGCCGCCCAGGGCACAATTAGCTTGACCGGTTGATTGGGATAGGAGGCTGCCTGGGTTGCCCCTATGCCGGTCAGCACAAGAAAACAGGCCAAGATTAAAATCCAGCCTACTAACTTCACCATTGATTTACGCGTATCCATTTTTTTGCCCTCCTTCCAAGAATATACGAGTGTTGAATCTTATTCCAATCCATTTTTAATGTCAATTGCAATTCAGCCACTATTGATGTCTGTGGTTGGGGTGGCGAGGCGTTTGGGGGTGCCAAGAGCTTTTGCCGTGCTGAGCATGAGCGTGGGTTATGACACCAGAACTATATTGCGGCCTCTTTTGCGATGAGTTTTTTAGCGAAGGCAAAAGGACAGGTAAGTGGGGCAGGCGACTGATTGAGGTAGGGGGACGGAGGTAGGGGGACGCCCTTAAATAATTCAATTGATGAGATAGAGATCTTGTGACAGGAAAAATATGCCGAGAACCGCTCGCCTTGACGCTCATAGAATTTTGCATCACATCACCATTCGTGGGATTGAGCGTCGAAACATTTTTTGGGATGTGTGCGGGTTAGCGACGTAGTTCCGATCGTTCCGTTATTTCGGGCACTGAGTACTTCAGGCTCGGCGGGGAGCGGTGATTCTTCCCTTGGGCAACAAAGTCAGGATTACCATCCGACTGGACAAGGACATTGTATAGTGGTTCAAGTCGCGGGTGGAAGAATCGGGCGGGGGAAACTATCAAACCCTGCTCAACAATGCCCTCCGGGAGTACATCACGCATGGGGACGAGCCCATAGCCCATCGAAAAGGTCCTTCGACGAGTTGTCCCCGAGGAATTGCACGCTGTCCGATGAGGCAAAGGCGAACCAGGGCATGCACCAGAACGTCGCTCTGCGCTTTCTGCTGATGGCTGACCGCTAATTGATGAGCTTAAACCCTTCTTCAAACCCCTTGATATTCGCTTCTTTGAACCGCTCCGGTGAGTTGGCATTTATCAGCCATTTAAATTCATCATAATCGAAGAAGGGCATGATCCTGACTAGCGCTCCGAGCATAACCACGTTGGTCATCTGGATATTCCCGAGTTTCTTGGCCGTCGCCGAGGCCTCAATCACGTACCCATTGGGACAATATTGGCGGGCGGCTTTCAGGATCTCCTCCTGCTCCGGATATTCGTCCAGCCCCATGTTGTTCAGGACCGTGGGAATTTTCATGGCATTCAAAAGGTAGGCGCCCTGCGGGTTGAGAAGGCGGATATGCCGCAGCATCTCCACGTATTCCATGCTGATCAAAAGATCAGCCTGCCCGCGGGAAATCAGGGGAGAGTAAATCTCTCCCTCCGCTATGCGGATATGGGAGACAACCGCTCCCCCACGCTGGGCTGCCCCGATGGTTTCCGCCCCTAAAACATTCAGTTTCTTATTCATGGCGTACTGGGAGATGACCAACGAGGCAAAGATATTCCCCTGCCCCCCCACGCCGGAAATCACGACATCCATCTTCATGAGATTGCCCCCCTTTTACAAACATCCACGCAGAGCGCGCAGCCCACGCAAATCATCGGATCAATGGTGACTTTCTTTTTCTGCTTCTCGAAAGAGATCGCCGGACAGCCGAAGTCATTGATGCAAAGCATGCAGCCGTTGCACCGTTCTTCATCTAGCCGCACCTCCCGCGGCTCAAATACCTTCTGACCCCGTCTTGTAGAAAGCAGGTAACAGGGCATGGAAGAGACAATCAATGACGGGCCATCTTCTTTGACTGCCGCTTCCAGAGCCTCGCGGCATTGTTCAATATCGTAAGGATTGACTACCCGGTAGCTGATTCCCATTGATTCGGCCAGCTTCGGAACATTGACCGGCGCTGTCTTCTCTCCGGCCAGCGTTACCCCCGTTCCAGGGTGAGGCTGAAAACCGGTCATGGCGGTTACCGTGTTCTCGCCTAGAATGACTTTTACATTTATCTTATTGGTAGCCGCATTCATCAGCCCCAGAATCCCGTTGTGGTAGAAGGTGGAATCGCCGATAAAGGCGAAAACCGGGCGGTTCACTCCGGAGAGGACCATGCCGCTGGCCATGGGCACAGAGGAACCCATGCAATAGATCGTTGATTGAAGCTCCAAGGGTCTGAAGGAGCCGGCATCATGGCAGCCAATATCCCCGGCCACGATTCCCTTATGCTTGCGCACTGTCTGCTTCAGGGCATTTAAGATGCCCCGGTAATTACAGCCCACGCACTGCGTGCGGGTGCGAATGGGAATATGGACATCCAGCGTGGGTATTTGGGGTTGGTTGACCTGCAATTCTATAACGGCTTTTTTGACCGTATCCAGAATTATTTGAAGATTCAACTCTCCATCCGCCGGGACAAACCCGCTCCTTCCCAAAACTTCGACTTTGATCTTTTCTTCATGGAAGATCTTTTTAAACAGCCCTTCCACAAAGGGCTCCGTCTCTTCAAAAATAACGACCTTCTCCAGCCCCTTAACAAACTCCTTTATTTTCTTGCGGGGCAGCGGCAGGGTCCCCAGCTTCAGGAGGGGCAGCTTTTGATCCATGTATTGTTCGGCCTCCTTAATCAGGGTATAGCCCATGCCGCAGCCAACCAACCCGATCTTTCCTTCCCCCTTTTCTGCCCAGTTGTACGGGCTCTCTTCCATGATCTTCTCCAGCAGAGGCTGTTTTTCATTCAACCAGCGGTGGCGGATCTGCGGCCTCTTCAGTCCCCCGAACTTGGTCATCTCCACCGCGCTCATAATGAAGCGCTCCCGGTCTGGTTCGTAATGGGCCGCGGGCAGATCTTTGGGCAGGTCCTCAAACTCGATGATCCCCCGGGCATGGCAGACCCGGGTGACCGGGCGAAGACACAAGACCAGTTCGGTCTTCTCCGACAGGTCGAAAGCCTCTTTTACCATGGCCTTGGCTTCCTGGGGAGAGCAGGGGTCGAAGATGGGAAGATGGGCATATTGGTGGACCAGGATGCGGGTGTCTTCCTCGTTTTGCGAAGAAAGCCCTCCCGGGTCATCTGCCGAAATCAATACCAATCCCCCGCGGATCCCCGTGAAGTTGACGTGCATCAAAAAGTCCGTGACGAAGTTCGTGCCGTTGTGCTTCATGACGGGCATGGCTCGCACATGGCAAAGCGAGGCGCCGGTGCAAAGCTCAAAGGCAACCTTTTCGTTGTTAGCCCACTCCACGTGTACCCCCGGAACCCCCAGGCATTCATCGACAATTTCGGTGGCTGGGGTGCCTGGGTATCCGGCCACCACCCGCACTCCAGCCTCAAGCGCCCCGCGGGCGATAGCCGTGTCCCCCATGGCATATTTTTTTTCTTTCATAGCTCAACTTCTCCTGTTCTTTGATCGGGTTTACAATTCTAATTTCGGGATTTCGCCTTCTGAATTTTCTTGCGGTTCTTTTATAATGCCTTGGATTACAACAAGGCTAATGATTTTTATCATGGAAGCGCTGTTTAGGCAAGGGGAAATAAATGTTATCAGAAATTTCTCCGACTTAAACGGGAAGGAATCTAAACACCGTCATTCCCTGTCTCGGCAGGCTTTAAGCAGGGAGCGGGACTCCAGGGCAGCCTTAAAAACCAAAATTCCGGGTCGCGCTTCGCTATAATTCTATTTAATTTAATTTTATTTTATCTTATGATAATTATTTCAATATGTTTATCGGGCGGAATTTTTCGGGGCCAGCGCATGATTTGGGGAGGCCGGGCTGAAATTCGTTCTGTCTTCGGATTTAGGATTTTGATACATTTTTTTGTTCGCAGGAAAAGATAGGAGGTTACTCGATTGCCTTCACCCAGGGTGAAGTTAGAATTCTGGATGGCTGACCGCCTCGGTTTTGATCAGCCCGGCCCCGTCATCCTGGAAGAGGAAATAGAAGAAGGTGAGTCCTTGCGTTCCCTCCTGACCCGCCTGGCTGAAAGGTTCAGCCACTTTTCCGAAGCCTTATTCGACCCCGAAACCCAGAGCCTCTCCAGTGAGGTCAGCATTATTCTAAATAATCAAATCCCGAATCCTTCTCAGGGGCTGGATACAAAATTGAAGGAAGTAGACCGAATTCTTTTTTTGCCCATTCTGGCTGGAGGCTGAAAGGATAAATACCAAATAACAAGCACCAACTCACAAAAAATTCAGCGACAGATTGGAGTTTAGACCGTCTGTGAATCCCTCCTCCTTTAAACAATCCGAACAGAAGAAATGAAATTCATATCAACACCTTTCCAAATTCCTCCAAATAGCGGGAAAAAGGGGACGTTCATGCAGAACGTGCATTGGTATGCCCATAGCGCTCCTTCCAAATTTCCAATCTCGTTCCCCCCCAAACCAACCGGGTCACACAAGAACCAGTCACCCCAAGATACCGAGCCACCTTTGCCCCAGAATATCCTAACACCTTCACCGCTACCTGCGAAAGCCCCTCCCGCGCTTCAATAATTTCTCGCCTCCGACTCCCAGACCGAAACTCCTCCCCACTCACCCCATGCTCCAAACAAACTTTTTCCGCCAAGGCCGACAATGCCACCTTTTTCCGATTAACCCGCCAGTTCGCCTTTTCCCTCTCGCCCATCTCCGCCAAAACCGCCTGAACAAAATCTCCATCCCCCAAAATCCTCTGATCACTTTCCTGCTTATCACCCCTCCGCCTCAAAGCCGAGAAAGATCTTCCGTTTCTCGATTCCCCGCCCCATCACATGGTGCAAAACCCCGGGCGCATCTAATCTGGCTAATCTCGGCATGCTTGCAATATGAACTGTTTCTTATCCTCCGTCAAGCACTTTCTGCACGAACGTCCCCCCATTCTCTCACGTCCCCCATTCTGCTTCAAATTGAATGCCGAACTTAGAAGATATTTAAAAGCCGTAGATAATTGAGGGATTAGAGAAAATTGATAGGATTATGTTATAGATTCAAATTCTCATTTCCGCAAATGACGATTTACGAGCCCTCCCTTTACCAAAGGGAGGAAATCCCCTATTTGGAAGAGAGGATTTAGGGGGAGATGCAAAGGACTTAATGCGTTTGTATCCTGAATTCAAGTCTCAGGGGAGAAGGGTTAATTTAAGGTGCAACAGGGGGAAGTTTGAATATAAAATCATCTATCTCCGTTACAAAATCACCAAAATCTCCAATGTTTTCCTTGCATATATTGTATAACTCTCCATCATTAATAATCCAATATCTATGAATCAAGCTGTTTCTTAAGTCGGCAAGTCTTCTGAGTTTATTTGATAAAGTCGGAGTAATTAATCCATTTTCCCCGGCCTTTACAATACAATCAATATAACCACTGCAGGAAACCCCTTTTGTCCTTGCCAGGATATGTTGGCAAATTTCGGTTATTGCTTCCACAGCTTCGATCAAAAGATATTTTAAGGCAAGCGGATTTCTAAAATCCAGGAGGAAGGTTTCTTTACCCATCTTCGTGATTTCTTGAATCTGGATTTGGATACTCAAAATATCTGTTTTGTTTTTGGAGATCCTATCCTTGTCTAACACCGTCAATACCTAAAAAAATATTTCTGAAATGGGCGTATTCCCTATATCGCTTCCCGACCCTCTCGATAAAATCTGACCTTATTTTTTCATCTCTGCTAAAAAGAAGAGCACCATCTCTGATGACAGCCATTTGAAATGGAATAGGTGCCTCGTTGATCACCTTCACCTCTACGACAAATCCAACCGCATTGGTCAAGCGAGCAGAGAGATCTGATTCGAAAATGAAGTCTGTTTTCCCTTCGGTAAAGGCGGCGATATCGATGTCTCTGAAGCGGCGGGATTTGACAAAAGAGCCATGGACATAGGCAAAGAGGAGGATATCCATTGAAAGCAAAATATCTTTGATTATGAGAATAAGTTTATTTCTGGTCTCGGGCTCAATTTCAATCGGTTTGAAAAATCTCTTTTCGGTGAGAGTTTCCATACTGAATATATACCAAAAATATTCTTCGATAACAACAGATTATTTCTCCTTGATAATCATTTAAAGGCACCTCCTGAGCATACCGAGGTTAAGAGAAAACTGGTGTTGATTACAACATTATTTTGCCGGGGGTTTGAGTTTTTATTCTGACCGGAGGCGGGGATAAACGAGGGGGTTTGACAAAACGTTTTTTTCGGTTGTGTGGTTTTTTTCTCGGGCTGAAGTAACCG
>VGSF01000130.1 GCA_016875165.1 Deltaproteobacteria bacterium | reverse complement strand
AAATTCCCCCGCCCCCCCGCTGAAAAGACCCCCCACTCAAACCCCAGATATTGTGTGAAAAATCCCCTTGACACACAATTCCCCTTTTGGTATTTTTAACTCGCCAAAAAGCGAGTTCCTATCAATCAATTCCTGCCGACCTGAATCAGAAAGTAAAAGACGGAATAATCAGCTACCATCAGGATAGATTTATCCCAGGGGAAAAACAGGAGGTCTCAGATACTTTGGGCTACTGGTTCCGTATGTTCAGTGAAGATATTGTCAAAGCCGAAGCATCTAAAACCGCTCTGGCACGGCGATATGTAGACAAATGTCGAGATCGGTTAATCGCACCATTGACAACAGAACAAATACAAGCGATCGATGCGGCTATCAAAGGCTATGCCATAAAACTTGTTGAACAGATCATAAAAGAACTGGCCCTGCCTCGTCTGAAAGCTACCGAGGTCGTGTTAAAAGATAAGTCTAAGTAAAATAGGATGTAAATGTCTTTTGATCCATATTACGACGCTACAATAGCCTTGAGGGATCTCCACTTTTTCATTCGATAATCTTCGATCCCGTGTCCGACATTGAACCGGACGTCCATAGGTGACATTCGCCCCCCCATTTCTTGTGGACTGCTTCCTGCTATACGCAGCATTGAACTCTCCCTGGAAATGATGATTTCATACAGATATCTTCAATCGAGGCAAAGTGCATTTAGTGGCAAGAAATCCTCGGTTAAGGGGTCAGAAATTCCCCCCGGTATATCAGACGGTTAGCCCATTGCTTTATTGGAAGTTTTCACTTCCCAAAAATTAAAAAAATGTGTATATTACATCCGTAAATAAACGTATCTCCAAAATTCTTAACCTTTTGAATTTTACGTTCCCTCTTGTGCTCCGGCAGTGCCGGGTTAGAAATTGAGGTAAGTAATCATGTCCTCTGACCTGACCTTTCTAACCAACGAGCCTGGTAATAGCCTGCGTGACCGATTTTCCGTCTTGCTCGATGACGACACGCGTTTTTTTGATTGCCTGGTTGGATACTTTTTCATTAGTGGCTTTTACAAGCTGTATCCAGCACTGGCGAATGTCGAGAAGATTCGAATTCTGATTGGCCTTCAGACCGACCGCAAGGTATACGAGCTTTTACAACAAGCCAAAGAACAAACCGAACTCCCATTAAAATCCCACGCTTCTGTAAAAGAGCAGGTTCCCCAAAATGTGCTCGGCGAACTTGAAAAATCCGCCGACAGTGCAGAGATTGAGACGGGAGTTCACAAGTTTGTCGAGTGGATTCGGTCAGGTAAGCTGGAAATCAAAGCCTACCCCACTGAAAATCTTCATGCAAAAGTCTATATCATGACGTTCGCTGAGGGCGACCGTGACAAGGGCCGTGTCATCACCGGGTCAAGCAACCTTACCCAATCAGGGCTTCAGGAGAACCTTGAATTCAACGTCGAGCTAAAAAACCGCGCTGACTATGATTTTGCCATCGCCAAGTTTAACGAACTTTGGGCTGTGGCCGTGGACGTCTCAAAGCCTTACGAAGACACCATCGTCAACCGTTCGCCTTTCGCTCATTTTACGCCCTATGAGCTTTACCTCAAATTTTTATACGAATATTTCAGGGATGAGTTGAACCGCCCGGCTGAACTGGAAGATATCTACGTTCCTGACGGATTCAAGCGGCTCAAATATCAAGAGGAGGCTGTTCTCAGTGCACGCAAGGTGCTCCAGGAATATGGCGGCTTGTTTTTGTCAGATGTTGTCGGCCTCGGCAAGACCTATATGGCGGCTTTGCTCGCGCAGCAACTCGAGGGCCGTTCATTAGTAATTGCCCCGCCTCATCTTCTGGATAAAAACAATCGCGGGTCATGGCCGAATGTCTTTGGAGATTTTCGCGTGCCTCATACGGATTTTGAGTCCATCGGCAAATTAGAAGATTTGCTAGAACGGGATGTCTCAAAGTATTCCAATGTCTTCATTGACGAGTCACATCGCTTTCGCACTGAGACAAACCAAACCTATGAAATGCTGGCCCAAATTTGCCGTGGCAAGCGGGTGATCCTGGTTTCAGCAACGCCGCTGAACAATACTCCACGGGACATTCTCAGCCAGGTCAAACTGTTTCAGAACGGCAAAAACAGCACCATCCCGAATGTTCGGAACCTCGAAGCTTTCTTCACCCGTCTCGAGAAAAACCTCAATGGTCTCGACCGTAGGACCGACCGTGATCTATATTTTGCGGCAGTTCAGGCTAATGCCAAGGCGACACGCGAGAACATCCTCAAGCATCTAATGATCCGGCGCACCCGAACCGAAATCATGAAATACTACGGGGACGATTTGAAACACCAGGGTTTTAAATTTCCCGACGTCACCGACCCACGACCCCTATTTTATAAGTTCAGCAAGACCGAAAATGACATCTTTAATCAAATCGTTCGTTTGATAATACAGTCCTTTATGTATGCCCGCTACAAACCGTTGACCTATTACGAGGGTAAACGTGAGCAGCGCGAGGTGCAAAGCCAGCGAAACCTCGCAAGATTTATGAAGATTCTCTTAATCAAACGCCTGGAAAGCAGTTTTTATGCATTCCGCCTGACCCTTGAACGCTTTATCCATTCCTACGACCGTGTCATCGAGGAATTTCATAGAGGTCATGTTTACATCAGCAAGAAGCACATCAACAAAATCTTCGACCTCCTTGAAACCGACGACCAGGAAGCTATCGACCGATTGCTTGAGGCGGATAAGGCTGAGCGGCTGGATGCAAAGGATTTTAATGCGGATTTTATCCACGACCTGGAAGAGGACTGCAAAATCCTTATGGAGATTGATAAGCTCTGGAAGAAAATCAAGCGTGACCCTAAATGGGAGGCTTTTCGTGAGGTTTTCCGTAGCGAACCAAGACTGAAAAAAAGCAAGGTTATCATCTTTACAGAATCAAAGGAAACGGCTGAATATCTTTCTCAACGGATTATCGATGAGGTTGAACCGAAAGCGCTTCTTTTTACTGGTAGTTCTGATGAATCTGTGCGCAAGGAGGCCATTGCTAACTTTGACGCCAACGCATTTCAGGTTAAAGACCAATACCGCATTCTGGTCGCTACCGAAGTTCTTTCAGAGGGCGTCAACCTCCATCGCTCCAATATTGTGATCAACTATGACATTCCATGGAACCCGACCCGTCTCATCCAGCGTGTTGGACGGGTCAACCGTGTGGATACAAAATTTGACACCATCCATACCTATAACTTCTTCCCGACCGAAGAGAGCAACGATCTGATCAAGCTCAAGGAAGCTGCCGAAGCCAAGATCCATGCCTTCATCGAAATGCTCGGCGCAGATGCCCGTCTACTCACGGAAGGAGAGGAGATCAAATCGCATGACTTGTTTGCAAAGTTGACCTCTAAGAAAACGATCACAGGCGAGGATGAAGAAGAAGAGAGCGAGCTTGAATATCTCACCGAGATTCGTGAGGTACGCGACAAGCATCCTGAACTCTTTGCCCGCATCAAACGTTTACCCAAGAAGGCTCGTTCAACCAGGATCATTTCCGCTGGAAAGGATGCCCTTACGAAGGAGTTTCCGTCACTGTTAACCTATTTCCGCCAGGGCAGGCTCGATAAGTTTTTTCTATCTCAGCCAGACACTGCCGAACCCGACGAACTTGACTTCTTCTTCACCGCAAAAGTCCTTAAGCCGACCGACCTTTCCGAAAAACGCCAAATAATTCCGCACGACTTCTATGCGCTGTTGGATAAGAATAAACACGCGTTTGAGGACGCGACTAATCCTGACCTCGACGACGCCATTCCTAAACATAGGGGCGGTGCGAACGATGCCTATATCCTGAAGCGCCTGAAGGCGAAAGAAATTCGCCGCTATCACGGTTTCACCGAGGATGACGAACTTTACATTCGACAAGTTATCCAACTTTTAACCGACGGGGCGCTCCCCCGTCCGACTACAAAAAAAGTGGCTGAGGGGCTGAAGAAAGAAAGCGAACCCCTCAAAGTTCTGGGCATTCTGAGACGGGATATTTCCCCGTTGTTCTTCCAGACAACCCGCGCACAACATTCAGCACATTCTTTCAGCCCACGGGAAGTGATCCTCTCATCTTATCTTCTGGAGGAAATCCAGTGAACCGCGACCAGGCTTACACCTTTATTTGCCAGACATTCACCCAGGCATTCGACAAACCACAGTTTCGTAACTTCACGATCAACCTGCTGAATCGGATGGATGAGTCCAAAACATCAGCATGGAAAGGCCCCTACATTAAGGATGCCTTTAAAGACCATGTTAATTTTTACGAACGGCTTGGCACTTACACTTCACCCAACAACGAAAAACTGGACGTTCTGATCGTTCACCTGACTACAGAGTCCAAACTGGAGCGCGCCCGCACTGCCCTTCGTAACTTTGTCGCACACCACCTCAAGACGCGCGATGAAAAAGATGCTGCTCTTGTTGCCTTTGTATCGCCGACGGAAAAGCAGTGGCGGTTTTCTTACGTCAAAATGGAATACGCCACCATAGAGAAGGAATCCGGCAAGGTGGGAGTTGAAACCCGTCTCACTCCTGCCCGCCGCTTTTCTTATATCGTGGGCGAGGGTGAAAGTTGCCACACGGCTCAAACCCGGTTCCTTGAATTGCTCCAAAACACCCAAACCGATCCCAAACTTGACGACATCGAGGAAGCCTTCAGTGTCGAGACGGTCACCAAGGAGTTTTTTAAGCAATATGCCAATCTTTTCAGCCAGATTCACAAAGCGCTGGAGAAGATTGTCGAGAAGGATAGAACCATTCGAAATGAGTTCCATACGAAAAATGTCAGCCCTGTGGACTTTGCTAAAAAACTCATGGGTCAGATTGTCTTCCTCTACTTCCTTCAGAAGAAAGGTTGGATGGGAATAGCGAAGGGGCAGGACTGGGGCAGCGGCCCACACGATTTTCTGCGTCGCTTAGCGAATGGTAAATACGGAAAGTATGATAATTTTTTCAATGATGTCCTTGAACCGCTCTTTTACGACACCCTTGCAACTGACCGCGGTCATGAGGCGTGGTGCAATCGCTTTAAATGCCGTATCCCGTTCCTCAATGGTGGTCTCTTCGAGCCGCTCGGTGGCTATGACTGGAATAAGATAGACATCATTCTGCCCAACCGGCTTTTCAACAATACCGAATATGTCGAGGAGGGTGTTACCGGTACAGGGGTTCTCGATGTTTTCGACCGTTACAACTTCACAGTCAATGAAGCTGAGCCGCTGGAAAAGGAAGTTGCCATTGACCCTGAAATGCTCGGTAAGGTCTTTGAAAACCTGATCGAGGAAAACCGCCGCAAAGGGCTCGGTGCCTACTACACCCCGCGTGAGATTGTTCACTACATGTGCCAGGAAAGTCTCATCAACTATCTTGACAATTCGCTTAATACCGCTGAACAATCCGAACCGGAGCAAACCACACCCAAGACCACCGTCTTCTCCAAGATAGTCCCTCGCGAGGATATAGAAACTTTTGTCCACCTCGGCGACCAGGCATCATTTTATGAAGCAGCGCGGATGTCCGGTACTAAAAGTTATAAATTGCATCTGCCCAAAAGCATCGAAAAACATGCCCGACTGATTGACGAAAAGCTGACTGATATTACTGTCTGCGACCCCGCCGTTGGGTCAGGGGCGTTTCTGGTGGGGATGATGACCGAGGTCGTGCGTGCACGATCCTCACTTACCCCTTACTTCAACGATGTTCACGAGCGCACTCCCTACAATTTTAAGCGCCATGCCATTCAGAATTGCCTCTACGGAGTTGATATTGACCCTGGTGCAGTTGAAATCGCTAAACTCCGTCTCTGGCTCTCACTGGTAGTGGACGAAGAAGACGTAAAGCAGATTAAACCGTTGCCGAACCTTGATTATAAGATTGTGATGGGAAACTCACTCCTTGGCGTAGAAAGAAATCTTTTGAATCATGCTCTATTTAAACAACTTGAAAAATTTAAACCTCAATACTTCGATGAGACCGACGCGATAAAAAAGGTGTTGCTCAAGGGGCAGATTGACGGCTTGATTTATCAACTTACGAATGGGAATGAAACGTTTGATTTCCAGATTTACTTTTCAGAAGTCTTCCACAGGAATTTTGGATTTGATGTGATAATTGCTAACCCCCCTTATGTTGGGGAAAGCGGACATAAGGATTTGTTTCGAAAGACAAAACAAGGTCTACTTGGACAGTTCTATATGGGCAAGATGGATTATTTCTATTTCTTCCTTCACCTTGCCCTCAATTTGGCAAGAGAGGAGGGGGAAGTCACATTCATTTCAACAAATTACTATCTCACAGCAACTGGGGCAAGAAAACTGCGGGCCGATATTAAGCAGCGATCAAGCGTTCGTCGGCTTATCAACTTCAACGAACTGAGGATTTTCGAGTCGGCACAAGGACAGCACAATATGCTGACGTTACTCAGAAAAGGATGTAAACATGAGCGTCTCACAAATACGTGCATTACAAAAAGAAGTGGTCTATCAACTCCGGAAATTTTAAATAAGATACTTGGATGGAATGATATAGAGTCACAATATTTCAAAGTCCTTCAGGAGGAATTGTATGACGGCTCAGAGAACTACATCAGGCTTAATCGCGTAAAAGTAGGTAGTGGTGGACACAAGACAAACATTAATGCGGTTCTGGACAAATTGGTAATGCAGGGGGATCAACTTATAAGAATAGCCAACATCAACCAAGGGGTCGTAAGCGGATGCGATTATGTGTCTTCAAGGAATCAGGAAAAACTACCCAAAAGTGCTGACGTGGCTTCTGGGGATGGTATATTCATATTTGATTTAGAAAATCCACGCGATATACAGGTAGTGTCCAGTTTCGCCGAGAGTGAAAAAAAGTTGCTCAGGAGATTCTACAAAAACTCTAACATTGGTAGATATTCTTGTAACACTCGAACCTCGAAAAGACTTCTCTATATAGGCCGCAACTTTGAATCCCTAAATGATTACCCGAATATTTCGGCCCATCTGAAAAAGTTTAGGCCCATTCTCTCTGATAGGCGAGAAGTGAAAAATGGTTTAATTAAGTACTTTCAGCTTCAATGGCCACGGACCGAAGATATTTTCATCTCAGACAAACTCATCGTTCCATACCGGTCTGAGGAAAACACTTTTGCATACAACGACACAGAATGGTTTTGTCGTTCGGATTGCTATGTCATTACTGAAAAAACTCCGACATATTCACTTAAATACCTGTTGGCAGTTCTAAATAGCAGGCTGTACTTCCAATGGCTTTATCATCGGGGTAAGCGGAAAGGCGAGGTGCTCGAAATGTTTCAAGTCCCGCTTTCTGAAATTCCGGTCAAGTGCATTGATAGGGATACACAGAAGCCGTTTGTAAATCTCATCGACCAAATCCTTTCCGCGAAGAAGCATGATCCCAAGGCGGACACGACGGCATTGGAGCGGGGGATTGATCGGCTGGTCTATGAGCTGTATGGCCTAACGGAAGAAGAAATTAAGATAGTGGAAAAAGGCAATCAGTGATGAAACCAAAAGTATTTAGTGAGCGCCACGAAAAAGCGCTTCGCGAAAAAAAACTGCGATTTAGTTTGCGACAAGAACTTCGAAAAAGCCTCCTTCGCCTTTTCTATCGATATTCAGTCTTTGGCGGTTGGGATAATGAAGAAAATCTCACTACGGGTGTTGTTACAAGCTCGATTTTAGATCGTAGAGGATGGGATGGCTTACAGTGGTGGGATGGTAAAAAAATGAGCAGGTCTAAAAACTTTGATGACTTCATCGAACGCGGTACACCCCATCATGTCTTGGATGCGGTGGAACTATTTTTTGATCAACTTGATTACAAGAAACGTCCCATTTTTGCTTCGGAATTGAACACTCTATTTGAAATGCATCACTCTCAACTCAGGTATTTTCGCAACGAATTTTATTTGATTGATTCTGCATATCTGGAATCCCAAGTGCTGGCTGAAGCCCAAAAGTTATTGGAAACGGCAGGTTTTCAGGGCGCATTGGACGAGTTCATGCAGGCACGAACCGCTTTTATGGAAAAAAATTACAAGCAAACTGTTCTTATGGCAAATCATGCATTGGAGAGTACAATGAAGTCCGTGTTAAACCTTCCTAATAAGAGGACTGGGGAACTCATCAAGAAGGTTTGCTACAGCGGTCTTATTCCAAGCTATTACGAGGGGTTTTTGAACTCATTCCATGATTTTGTCAGCATCGTACCTATGACTCGCGACAATGAAGCAGGGCACGGACAGGGGAAGGACATTAAATTAATCCCTTCTGCCTTGGCTGAACTTGCGCTTCATTTATCCGGAAGCATGATAGTATTCATCATTAAGCGATATATGGAAAGGAATCCTGTTGATGAGGGGGATGAAATTCCGTTTTAGAATTGGTTTGACTGTCCTAATCCCAGCCGTCCAGCGCTATAGGTGTAACCCACAGGCAATCATTAAAGCGCCGCGATCCCTAAGTAGGCGCCACGTTATATGAACAGAAGATTAATCGGCTGGTTTATGAGTTGTATGGTCTGACGGAAGAAGAAGTTAAACTCGTGGGAGAGAGCGTAGGGAAGTGATGCGGTCATTGTAATAAGATGTAATAGAATTATGTATTACATGATATTCGTTGGCTATGGAACTGGTTCAGAACATTTGGACACGATACGGTTTCCGCGGAAATCCATATCAGCAAAGATGTACGCATCATTAGGGATATTCCACCCAAACTACAGAAATTTCTACGGAAGGGGTATGTTCCGGGTCGCCCCTCCCCTGGACCTTAAAAAGCTGGAGGCCATCTTCCGGCACAAGGTCTTCAAAATGCTCCTGGCCAAAGGGAGAATTACCAAGGACCTGATCGCCATGCTTTCCAACTGGCGTCATTCTGGCTTCCAGGTCTTCTGCGGTGAGCGCATATTTCCCCAGGATGAGACCGCCATGGAAAACCTGGCCCGGTACATTATCCGGGCGTCCTTCTCCCAGGAACGGATGCAATATCTCCCAGAGCCGTCAAAGGTGGTCTACCGGGCGAAAGACGGAACTGAAGAAAAGGTCTTCGATGCCCTGGAGTGGCTGGCCGCCATGTGCTCCCACATTCCGGACAGAGGCGAGCAAATGGTCAGGTACTACGGGTATTACAGCAATGCCTCCCGGGGAAGACGGAAAGAAACCGTTGACGACGGGGTTCCCTGCATCCTGGAAGCCGATAAAAGCTCCAAGGAATACCGGAAGAACTGGGCCCGGCTCATTCAGAAAATCTACGAAGTCGATCCCCTGACCTGTCCCAAGTGTGGGGGAATCATGCGGATCCTGGCGTTCATTGAAGACCAGGAGGTCATCAAGGCCATCCTCAAACACCTGGGGCTCTGGCTGGTCAAAAACAAACCTACCCCCAAGGCCCATGCCCCGCCTGCCCGGAACCAGTATGATTCAGGGCCTGCCGCATACGTCCTGGATCATTTCTGTCAACTCTCCTTGAACGACGATCACCTTCATCGGGACCCTGACTATCCCTGGGAGGCATACCTCCAGTCGTAGGCAAAGATGGGGAATAGGAGGTGGAAGGGAACCGGTTTGTCCGGAGGAGCCTCAAAACGGCCAGAAAATCCTTCCCCAATGGTTGAAAACGCCCTTCCCCACCTCTATCCTCAATTTCCCCCACCCCCCTGATGAAAAGGCCCCCCACCCAAACCCCAGATATTGTGTGAAAAATTCCCTTGACACACAAATCCCCTTTTGGTATTTTTTACCTGCCAAAAAGCGAGTTCCTATCAATTCGAGGAGGGGAGACAATGCAGGGCACAGAACCTGGAGAAGCATTGTCAACAGAACTGAATCGGCTATCAGAGATTGCGGCAAGAGATTCCAAGGTTAAATTCACTTCATTAGCCCACCTATTGACCGAGGACTTCCTGAAGGGATGTTATCGGGATCTCAACCATCAGGCAGCAGCGGGGATAGACCAGGTTAGTTATGATTCCTATGGGGAGAATCTGGATCGGAACATAGCGGATTTGGTCAGACGGCTGAAGGAGAAGCGATACCGGGCGTATGATATACGTCGGGTGTGGATTCCGAAGCCTGATGGGAAGCAAAGACCTTTAGGGATACCGGTTCTGGAAGACAAGATTGTTCAGAGAGGGGTGGCGAAGATATTAAGCGCCATCTACGAGCAGGACTTCCTGGAGGGATCCTATGGATTCCGGGAGGGATTGAGCGGTCACGATGCGCTTAAGGCATTAGAGTTGAGCATTATGAGAAATGGGGTAAATTACCTGATTGACGTGGACATCAGAGGGTATTTTGACCATGTGGATCATAAGTGGCTCATGCGGATGATGCGAGAGCGGGTAGTCGATCGCACGATCTTGCGGTTGATAGGGAAGTGGCTGAAGGCTGGAGTAATGGAGGAAGGGAAAAGGGTCCGCAATGAAGTAGGAGTCCCCCAGGGAGGGGTGATATCTCCGCTTTTGGCCAACATTTACTTACATTATGTTCTCGATTTGTGGATTGCGAGGAAGGTAAGGAAAGAGTTGGCAGGCAGGGTATACCTGATCCGGTACGGTGATGATTTTGTCATTGGATGTACGGATCGGGGAGATGCGCAGAAGGTATGGGAGATATTGCCGGACAGGCTGAAGCAATTTGGTCTGGAGCTATCGCCGGAGAAGAGCCGGCTGATAGAGTTTGGCAAGAGAGTATATTTGGAAAGCAAGGGAAAGGGTGAGAGGGTAGATACGTTTGATTTTCTTGGTTTTACGCATTACATGACCCGCAGTCGTAGGGGTGGAGTAAAGCTGGGCCGAAAGACGATAGGAAAGCGGTACAGAAGGACATTAGTTGCCCTGAGCGATAGACTAAGAAATCTGAGGAACCTTTTACCATTTCGGGAACTTCACAGGTGCCTCTGCCAAGTTCTCAAGGGGTATTACAACTACTATGGATTTGCGGGAAACACGGCGACGCTGAACAAATTTGCCTATGCAGTAGAGAGAATGTGGTACAAGTGGGTAAATAGGCGAAGTCAGCGGAAGAGTTTCAACTGGGAAGAATTCCAGGAGCTACACAAGCGCTTTCCCCTACCCAGACCCAGGATTGTGAAAAGTTACCGTTGGATTTACGCTGCAAACTTGTGAACCTGACTGAAGAGCCGGATGCAGGAAATCTGCCCGTCCGGTTCTGTGAGGGGCCGGGGCCAACGGATATAGGGTTGAAATAGTGTGGCACCGCCGGGAAACCAGGCGGCCAACAGAGAAAACAAACCTCAACCTATCTTATCGGAAGAAACCGGTCTACTCGACTCAAT